>DASUTC010000169.1 GCA_036374795.1 Herpetosiphonaceae bacterium | reverse complement strand
CTGGCAGCCGCCTATACCTCGACGTTCGTGCTGACCATCACCAACCCGATGACGATCATAGCCTTTTTGGCGATATTTGCCGGGCTGGGTATTGCCACCACCGCGCGCGACTACGCCGCAGCAAGTATGCTTGTGCTGGGCGTTTTCACTGGCTCGGCGCTCTGGTGGCTGCTGCTAAGCGGCGGCATGGGCCTGCTGAGAACACGACTCGACCTGCGTCATCTCTGGTGGATCAACCGACTCTCAGGCGCGATCATCGTCGGGTTCGGGGTGCTGGCGCTGCTCGGCCTGCGTGGGTAAAGGAGGCGAATCCTGATCGGCCTGCGCTGCCTGCCGCTCAAGCCGCTGGTGCAGCCGCCAGATCGTCTGGACGCGGGCGCGATGCCAGGCGGCGCTCTTGGGGCCAGTCTCTTTCATCAACACCAGCCGCCGCACGGTGTCCCGCAGCCGCGCGGCCTCATCGTCCGGCGCTGGCCTGCCGTGGTCCGCGTCGTGTGACATAGATCAACGCTCCCGCAAGTAAGAGCACCAGCAGGCCAAGCGCGCCGAGCTTGAAAAGCCGGTAGCCGTCGGGCACCAGCAGCGCGATAGCGCCGAAGAGCAGGCTGACGGCGTAGTACAGCATGACTACCTGGCGCTGCGACAGGCCCAGATCGAGCAGCCGATGATGAAGATGCCGCCGGTCGGCTCCCATCGAGCGACCGCCGGTAAAGCGCCGGTAGAAGACCATCCAGACGCCGTCGAGGATCGGAATGCCGAGCACCAGCAGCGCCGTCGCCAGCTTCGCGCCGCCGATGATCGCCGTGATCGCCAGCAGGTAGCCCAGCACCATCGCGCCGGAGTCGCCCATGAAGATACGCGCCGGATGGAAGTTGTAGGGCAGGAAGCCGCAGCACGCGCCCGCGAGCGCCAGCGGCAGCAGCGCGATCGTGTACTGCTTGAGCGTAATCGTGTGGATCGCCAGAATCACCAGCGCGATAAAGGTCACGCCAGCCGCCAGTCCGTCAAGACCGTCGATCCAGTTGATCGTGTTGGTCATGCCGACGATCCAGAAGACCGTCACGCCGATCGCCAGCCACGGACTCAGCGCATGGAAGTTGATCTGACCGCCGCCGAGGGGATTGTTGAACGCCGTGAAAATGATGCCAAGCGCCTGATTATCCGGCTGGTGGAGCCGCTGATCCCACAGGTAGGGGCCGACCGCCACCAGCGCGCAGAGGAATTGCCAGATCAGACGCGGCAGCGCCGGGAGATCGCGCAGATCGTCGATCAGCGACACGATCCAGAGCATCGTCGCGCCGATCAGCAGCAGCACCACCCGCAGATTCTCGAAGCGGTCGCGCGGCAGCCAGCCCGTGACGTTGGTCAGCACCACCGAGAGCAGCATCGCCACCACAAAGCCCGCGAAGATCGCAATACCGCCAAGCTGCGAGATCGGCCGCTTGTGGATCGTGCGCGCGTTCATCGGCGCGTAGACGCCAAAGCGATCGGCCAGCGCGCGCACCAGCGGCGTGAGCGCCGCCGTCGTCAGCAGCGCCGCGCCGAACACGATTGCCATGATCGTCAAGCCGTCCACCCTACCTCCTCGCGCTGCTTGCGCTACCATTCGTCGCGGTACGTGTACTCCGCAACCGGATGACCTTCGGCCAGATGCTCGTGGACGATCCGCCGCACTTTTTCGGGCGTCAGGTGCGCGTATTTGGTCAGGTTCGGATACACGTTGATATTCGGCCCGTGGTCGCAGCGGCCCTGGCACCCGCTGACGATCAGCTCGCACCGATCGCTCAGCCGACAGGCGCGCACCTCGCTCTGCAAGGCGCTCCAGATCTGCCGCGCCTGATGCTGCGAGCAGGTCGGGCCATGACACACATAGATTCGGGTTTCTTGCATACTCATTGTAGCGAACAAAAAAGAAAACAGAGGAACAGGGGGAGAACCAAGAGCCGGAAACTTGAAACTCGAAACTTGAAACTTCTAACCCCGACCCCTGACCCTTGATTCTCCATTAATAACGAAAGGACGAGCCTGCGCCCGTCCCCATTGTATCGTATGTTACGCGATTAAGCCTGAACCGTGCGCAGCGCGCATTCAGTGCTGCGCGACCTTCTGCAAGCCTGAGACATCCAGCAGCGTCACGCCGCGCCGATCGACATCGATCAGATGGGCCGCGCGAAATTGATTGAGCACCTTGGTCGTCGTCTCGCGGTAGGCGTTGATCATATCGGCCAGCTCCTGGTGCGTCCAGCGCCCAGTCGTCACCGGCTCGTCGCGGCTGCTCGGCTGTGCCAGCTCCAGCAGCAGCGCGGCCAGACGCGCCGGAACCGATTTGAAGGCGACGTTTTCCAGGCGGCGGCTGAGCGCCTGCGAGTGCCTTCCCAGGTCATCCATCATGCCGAGCGCCAGCGCAGGCCGAGCGATCATCAGCGACTCAAGCTCATCGCGGCACACGGCGGCAACGGTTGTCGGGCGCAGCGCTTGGGCAAAGGTATCGAAGGCGCCGTCGGAGAGCAGCGCCGCATGACCAAAAATGTCGCCGGCTCTGACGACGCGCACGGTCAGCGTGCGGCCTTCGGACGAGAGCAGGTTGAGCGCAACCCGGCCTTCTTTGATCACATACAGCTCCGTCGCGGGCTCATCGGGCATGTAAATGGTAGCACCCTTCACAAAGCGCCGTGTCACACCACGCCGTTCCAGCTCATCCCACCGACGATTTGCTCCGTTTTCTGCCATACAGCTATGCCTTCCTCTGCCTCCAACCAGGATGCAGAGGTATTATAGCACGTCGGGAGCGGGAGCGGCGGCTATCGATGCGACGTGATTCATGCGCGTACGCTATAATGCGCCTTCGATGTGGAGGCAGATCAGGTGGAACTACGCCAGCTTGAGTGTTTTCGTGTGGTTGCCAGAGAGGGCAATGTAACACGGGCGGCCAGGAAGTTATACATCACACAGCCCTCGCTCAGTCGGCAGATCCAGAAACTCGAAGACGAGCTGGGCGCGCCGCTGTTCGATCGCTCGAAGCGCGGCATGCGGCTGACGGCGGTCGGCGAGACGTTTTTACAATATGTCGAGCGCGGCTTCGATCAGTTCGAGGCCGGTCGTCAGGCTGTACGCGATCTGCTGGGGCCGGAGCACGGCCATGTTCGGATGGCGTTCATGCCCGCAGTTGGAGCGGATCTGCTGCCGGAGGCACTAGCCGCCTACCGATCGCGCTATCCAGACGTGCAGTTCACGCTGCGCCAGAGCACAACGCTGGAGATGCTGCGCTGGCTTCAGGCGGGCGAGATCGAGCTGTGCATCGCCACAGCGCTGCCCTACAGCCACGAGATGGCAGAGCTGGCGAGCGCGCCGCTGCTGATCGAGGAGCTACACGCGGCGCTGCCGCCCGATCATCGCTGCGCCGAACACGCGGCGATCGACCTTCAAGATCTCGCCGCCGATCCGTTTGTGCTGGTCCGAAGCGGATCGGGCTTACGCCGGGTGATCGAGGCGGCCTGCCAGCGGGTGGGATTTTTGCCGCGCATCGCCGTCGAGGGCGAAGACCTGGCGACGGTGCGCGGCCTGGTAGCGGCTGGGCTGGGCGTATCGCTGCTGCCGGGGCTGGCGCTGCACGAGTGGGGGCGGCTGCGGCCCGCGATCGTGCCGCTGAGGGCAGCGCCGAGCTGGACGGTCGAGGCGGTGTGGCACGCCGGGCGCTACCTGCCCGTCGCGGCGCGCATGTTCCGCGACTTTCTGCAAGAGTATATCGCGGCGCATCCGCCGACGCGGATCGAAAGCGGGCGGCTCGGACGGTAGCCGCGCACGGAGCTGCTACAAAAAACGGCCCCACCGACATACCCGGCGGGGCCGCCTTCAAGCCAATCAAAGATAGGAAATAAGTACAGCTTTCAGCAGATCGTCTCTTTGGGGGGCGAGGCTCGTCTAGCCCGACAAAAACTCTTCGGCGGCGATAATCGTCTGCGCGACCTGAACCATCTTGACGCGCTTCTCGCGCGCGCGCTGGCGCATGCGCGAGTACGCATCGTTCTCGCTCAGGCCCACACGCTGCATCAAGATCGCTTTGGCCTTGTCGATCGTCTGGCGCTCGGCCAGCGTTTCTTCCAGCCGCTCGACCTCGCTGCGCAGCGCCTCTTTGTCCTTATGCCGAGCCAGCGCCAGCCGCAGCGACGCTCCCAGCTCTTCGGCGGCAACCGGCTTGAGCAAGTAGGCCAGCGCCCCGGCCTCGGCGGCGCGCAGCACCAGCGGACGCTCGCTATAAGCGGTCAGCATCAAGATCGGAATATCGAACTCACGGCTGATCTCTTCGGCGGCGCTAATGCCATCGCGATTCGGCATCTTGATATCCAGAATCGCAATGTCGGGCCGCTCCTGCTGCACCATTGCGACCGCCTCCTCGCCATCGCTCGCGACCGCGACCACATTATGTCCCAGCTCAGTCAGTTGATCCGACAATGTCACAGCGACAAGCGGATCATCCTCGGCGATCAAAACGCGCAAGCGATCCATCGCACGCTCCCTTTCACGCGGCAAAAGAATAGATCAAGAAGAAAGTATGACTATTATCTCACAGGTAGATCCAAAAAACATCAGGGATCGCGTCTGTATACCTGAGACGCGAGACACAGGCAGCACATAGATTCATGATGAGCTACGTATCAGATAGCGCGATCGAATCTCCGGCGCTCGGCGCGTACACGCTCGTACACGTCGAGCACCGCCTGCCCGACGGTACGCCAGTTGTACCGCTCCGCCGCAGCCCGATTACGAGCACCGACGCTTTGTGCATACGCCGGATGCTCGACCAGGCTGGCAATCGCTCCTGCCAGCGCGCGATCGTCGCCGGGGGGTGCGAGCAGGTTGCCGGGATGCGCCGCCAGAAGCCCGGCATATCCGGCATTAGCCGCCGCCACGATCGGAAGGCCCGCCGCCATCGCCTCGATCAGCACGATGCCGAAGCTCTCGGCGTAGGTCGCGGGAGCGCAAAAGAGATCGGCGGACGCGAATAGCCGTGGCAGATCGGCGGACGGCACGTAGCCCAGAAACACAACGCGCTCAAGAGCGTGCTCCTGCACCAATCGTCCCAGCGTTGCGCGCTCCGGCCCGTCACCGCCGATCACGAGCCGCAGATTGGGATACTGCCGTTGCAGACGGGCGAACGCCCGCACCAGATGCGCGACGCCTTTGCGCTGCTCCAGCCGCCCCAGGTACAGCAGATTGACGCAGCCATCGCGCAGACTCGGCAGCGGCGCGACATCGGGCGTAAAGCGGTCGGTATCCACGCCACACGGCACCAGATCGTAGTGACCGCCGTAGAGCGCCTGCGCCGTCTCGGCTGCCGTCTCCGAGATAGCGATGCGCGCGTGGAACCGCCGTAGCGAGCGGCGCTGAAGCCGCGCCAGCAGGCCCAGCAGGGAGCGATACGGCCCCGGCTCGATCGCGACCAGAAAGGTCAGCACATGCGCCGTCCGCGACTGGACCAGCAGCCGCCCGCTCAGCGTCGGCGAGTAGGGGGCCATCACATGCAGCACATCGCAGGCTTCGCGCGCGAGAAGCTGCCGCAGCCGTGCGGGAGCAGCCAGCGTGATCGGGATCGACGTGGATGAGCCGCTGCCGCTGAGCGGCAGCGCAGCGCCAAGCGGGATCAGCCGGAGATCGGCCTGGGGCTGGCCGCCCGCGCTGGAAAAGATCACCGCCTCGTGGCCGTGGGCGCGCAGGTAGTGATATAGCCCGCGCACGTACTCCTGCACGCCGCCGGGCCGCGCCATGTGATCGTCGATAACAAAGCCAACTTTCATCGTCGCGGATGATACCACAGCCCGTAGAACGGATGCATGGAACCAACGAGGCTTCGGCAGGGCGGTACGGTATTGTTCAAGGGTCTGGGTTTGTGCCCGAATGTCACAAGGACACACCCCCAACCAATGACAATGGGGCCGGCACGATCGTACCAGCCCCATCGACGATGATTGTGCTAGCGATTAATCTTTCAGCGCCTCCGCATCTTCGCGGGTCCGCTCGCTATCGTCAAGGGCCAGGTCGTAGGCTGGATCGGAGACATCGATCTCAAGATCATCCGCCGACGGCTCACGCAGACGAGCAGGCGGCATCGTGAGCGGCGAAGGCTCGTGGGAATGCTGTTCGTGGGAATGCTCCTGGTGTTGTCGCGACTCTCTCTGGCTCATCGCATCCTCCTTCATCGCATCCTCAAGACACGGGGAAATCCCGGCTATGTCTCAGCTCTGGAATCGAGGATACGTGGGGGACAACCCCCACAACCCCCGGCCTGACGGCGCATTAACCTCGTCGGCACAGCATGCCTATGCCTGCGATGCCTCGATCAGTGCAGCAAGCTACGGGCCATCGCCCCGGCGCTACGCTTCGAGATCCAGCTTGAGCTGGCTCTGCGGCTGCTCCGATGGCGCGGCGGCTGGCTCCGAATCGGCAGCCGGTGTTTGCTCCAAAAGCTGCAACAGCGCGGCCTCATCCAGGATCGACACGCCAAGCTGCTGCGCTTTGGTATACTTCGAGCCGCCCGGCTCAGCGCCAACCACCAGATAATCGGTCTTTTTGGTGACGCCGCTCCCCAGCTTCCCACCAGCCTGCTGAATGCGCTCCCCGGCCTGCTCACGGGTCATCGTCTCCAGCGTGCCGGTGATCACCAGCGTCTTGCCGCTGAGCGGGCCATCAGCCGCGATCTGCTGCGCTGGCTGCGTATCTTCGGTCTGGACGCCGACCTGCTTGAGCTTCTCGATCAGCGCGCGATTGTCGGGCTCTCCACAGTACCGCGCGATGCTCTGCGCCACGTGCGGCCCGATCCCGTCGATCGTCTCCAGTTGCTCCGCCGACGCATCGGCCAGCGCCGACAGCGAGCGGAAATGCCGCGCCAGCGTCACCGCCAGCGTGCTGCCGACGTTGGGAATGCCCAGCGCCGAGATCAGCCGGTGGAGCGGGCGGTGCTTCGACGCCTCGATCCCGGCCAGCAGGTTGGCGATCCGCTTCGGTCCGTAGCCCTCGATGTCGGCGAACGCCTCGGCAGTCAGCGTGTAGAGATCGGCAACATCTTTGATCAGCCCGCGCTCGACAAACTGCCGCGCCTGCCGCTCGCCCATGCCGACAATATCCATCGCGCCCTGGCTGACCCAGTGCTCCACCGAGCGCACGATCTGCTCGGGACAGTAGCGGTTGGGACAGTGATAATCGGCCTCGCCCTCGCGGCGCACCACGGGCGTACCGCACGACGGGCAGGTTGCGGGCATGCGCCACTGCCGCTCGGCTCCGGTCCGCGCCGCGACGATCGGCCCAACCACCTGGGGGATCACATCGCCCGCGCGCTTGACCGTGACCCGATCGCCGATGCGAATATCGCGGCTGACGATATAATCCTCGTTGTGCAGCGTCGCGTTGGCGACAGTCACACCGCCAAGATTGAACGGCTCCAGCACCGCGTTCGGGTTGAGCTTGCCGGTGCGCCCGACGTAGACGACGATCTCACGCAGCGTGGTCGTCGCCTCGCGCGCCGGGAACTTGAAGGCCGTGGCCCAGCGCGGCTCGCGCGCGACCACGCCCAGCTCGCGCTGCTGCCCAAAGCTATCGACCTTGATCACCACGCCGTCGGCCTCGTACGGCAGCGAGTCGCGGCGCGACATCCACTCTTCGCAGTAGGCGATCACCTCGTCGAAATCTTCAAGGCGGCGAATGTCGGGATTGACCGGAAAGCCCAGCGTCCGCAGATATTGGAGCGTCTCGTACTGCGAGCGCAGCGTCACGCCCTCGACCGGGCCGACGCCATAGGCGAAGAAGCGCAGCGGACGGCTGGCGGTGATCGTCGAGTCGAGCTGGCGGAGCGATCCGGCTGCGCCGTTGCGCGGATTGGCAAAGACTTTCTCGCCGTTGGCGGCCTGCTGCTCGTTGAGCCGCTCGAAGTCGGCGATACGCATGTAGATCTCGCCGCGCACCTCGATCCGCTGTGGGATCGAGCCATCGCCGCGCAGCGTGAGCGGCACGCTCTTGACCGTGCGCACGTTGGCGGTGACATCCTCGCCGATGAAGCCGTCGCCGCGCGTTGCCGCCACGGCAAGCCGCCCCTGATCGTAGGTGATCGCCATCGCCAGGCCATCGATCTTCGGCTCGACCACGTAGGCGATGCTGGTATCCGCGCCCAGCAGCTTCACCACGCGGTCGCGCCAGGCCAGGAGATCGGAGCGATCGAAGGCGTTGCTCAGCGAGAGCATCGGCTGGGGATGCTGCACCTTGGCGAAGCGCTCCGCCACGGGAGCGCCAACCCGCTGCGTGGGCGAGTCGGCTGTCACCAGCTCAGGATGCGCCGCCTCCAGCTCGCGCAGCTCGCGCAGCAGTGCATCGTACTCGGCATCGCTGATCGTAGGATCATCCAGGACATGGTACCGATAGTTATGCTGGTGAATGTCGTTACGCAGCGTTGTGATGCGATCGAGGATAGCAGGAGATGTCATGAGGCACCTTTATTCAGCGGATTGGAGTCAGAGACAAGAATAGTACCAAAGCCGATCCAAAGTATGACTTGCGGTGGATAGGTCGCCGCCGCCGTTGGGGCTATTATAACAGCACATCCTCCTTCTCCCTCCTTCCACCAGCGGCCCGTCGAATGGCGAGTAACGACGGGCTGTTGGTTTTAACAAGGGAAACGCTCCGCGCACAATCAGCGAAGAATGACCGGCTCCTTTTTGCTGTACAATCCAACCCGGCGAGCATTCTTCAACATCAGAGGCATGAACGAGCAGCAGATCTCGATCGGAGAGCGGCGCGACGCCGCAATCGAGCAACACTATGGAACGCATTCTGATTGTTGAACCACATCGCACGATGGCACGTCTCTTCGCCGAGCACTGGCTCCCGGCGCTGGGCTATCAGGTGCTCATTACGCACAGCTATGCCCAAAGCCGCACGGCGCTAGCCAGCCAGCCAGTCGATCTAGTCCTCCTCGAACTCCATCTGCCCGACGCGACCGATCTGGAGCATGTCGCCGCGCTGCGCCGCGAGTTTCCCGCGCTGCCGGTGATTCTGATGACCGCGCACGGCTCGGAGCGCGTCGCCGTCGAGGCGTTCCGCCTGGGCGTGCGCAACTATCTCAAAAAACCGTTTACGGTCGAGCATCTCCAGCAGGCGCTTGAAGCGGCGCTGCGCGAGCGCCGCCTTCAGCAAGAAAAAGAGCAACTGGCGGCGGGCTTGCAGCAGCGCGTGCAGGAGCTAACCGTGCTGCACGCCGTCGGACGATCGCTCACGACGGCTAAAGAGCTTGACGAACTGCTGAAGCAGATCGTCGAGGCGGCGATCCATCTGTCGCAGGCTGAGGAGGGCTTTCTGCTGCTGCGCGACGGCAACAGCACTCAGTTGACGGTCCGCGCCGCCAAAAATATCGGCGATGCGCGCGTGCAGGTGTTGCGGCTGCCGGTGAAGGAAAGTCTGGCCGGCCAGGTGATGCGTACCCGGCAGCCGGTACGGCTCAATCGCCCGCATCCGGCCCAGCAGCTAAAGCTCAAAACGGGCTACCTTGTCCGCTCGCTGCTGCTGGTGCCGCTGATCGCGCAGACCGAGGCTCTGGGCGTGCTGGGCGTCGATAACGTCGTGGAGTCCGCCGCCTTCACCGACGCTCACGAGCGCCTGCTGACCGCGCTCAGCGACTACGCGGCGATTGCGCTCGAAAATGCCCGGCTGCTGCGTACCAGCCAGCGCTCCGAGGCGCGCTACCGCGACCTGTTTACCCATGCGAACGATGTGTTTCTGGTGCTGGATCGCCATTTACGGATCACCGAGGTGAACGCCGCAGGGCCGCGTCTGCTGGGCTATCCCCCGGAGCTGATCGTCGGACAATCGCTGCACACCTTCACGCTGGCCGAGCGCTGGGCCTACATCGAGGCGCAGATCCAGCGCTGCGCCCAGGGCCAGGATGTCACGCCATTTGAGCTGACGCTGAGCAAGCGCGACGGCGAGCGCATCAAGGTCGAGATGTCGGTGCGGATTATGCTGGACCCCGACGGCGAGCCCGCGATCTTCTGCTCGATCCGCGATCTGACCGAGCGGCTGATGCTTCAGAAGCAGATCGCGCACGCCGACAAGCTGGCCGCGCTGGAGCATGTTGTGGCGGGCGTGTCGCACGAGCTCAACAATCCGCTGGCGAGCATCATCGGCTATAGCCAGCTGCTCCTGCGCGATCCGCAGTTGCCGCCGGGCGCGCGCAGCGACATCGAGCGGATCTTCGACCAGGGCCAGCAGGCCAGCCGGATCGTCCAGGGCATGTTGATGTTTGGCCGCAACTCGCAGCTCCACCGCTCGACGGTCGACATGAACGCGCTGATCGACCGCGCGCTTGAGCAGCACCTCACCGACGCCTGGCCGGAGACGATCACCGTGGCGCGAGAGCTGACGCCGCGCCTGCCCGGCATCCTGGCCGATCCGTCCCAACTGCACCAGGTGTTGCTCCATCTGCTGAGCAACGCGCAGCGCGCCATGGAGAGCAGCGGCGGCACGCTGACGATCCGCACCTACGCCGTCGACGATCTGGCAAACCTGACGATCGAAGGGCCGACCTCGCCGCTGCCGACGAGCATGCACGGCCCGGCGGTGATCACCGAGATTCGGGATACCGGCGTGGGCATCTCGGCCCATGAGCTGCGCAGTATCTTCGACCCCTTCTGGACGACCAAGGATGTTGGTCAGGGGCCGGGGCTGGGGCTATCCATGTGTCACGGTATGATCACCCAGCATCGCGGGTATATCTGGGCGTCGAGCGTGCCGGGCGGCGGCACGACGATGTACCTGGCGCTGCCGCCTAAATCGGCGCTGCTCAACGGGCTGTAGCAAGCGATCGGCGTAACCTCCCAAAAGATCCTTGACGTATGGCTGCTATATTCTGCCTATTCCTCAGCCTAGACTTTTGTCCTATTTTCACCTATTGACGCCAGGAATAACCTTGTGGACGATGTTGTCTACAAATTTTACGGCGCGCAATCCTGCGGATCGCCAAGCAGCTTGTCGAGGCCATGCGCCAGCGCCGGGAGCACGACCGCCAGGTTTTCGCGCACGCCCTTGGGGCTGCCCGGCAGATTGATGATCAAACACTGGCCGCGCGTCCCGGCGACCATCCGCGACAACATCGCGAACGGTGTCACCGCGAGGCTGGCGGCGCGCATCGCTTCGGGAATGCCCGGCACCTCACGCTCGATCACGGCGCGGGTGGCCTCCGGCGTCACATCACGCGGCGCGAGGCCGGTACCGCCGGTCGTCAGAATCAGATCGGCGCTGCGACCATCGGCCCACTCGCGCAGGGCAGCCTCGATCGCCGGTCGCTCATCCGGCACCACGCGGTACCCGACGACTTCGGCGTTCAGCCCGGCGGCGATCATCTCGCGGATCACCGCGCCGCTGGCATCGGCGCGCACGCCCTGGGCGCTCCGATCGCTCACCGTCAAAATAGCGACTCGAAACATATCAACCTCGCTTAGACGCGCTGCTCGTTTCGCGCCGCATCCTCCGCTGATGCTCCCGACGGCGCGGGATCGAGCGCGATCTCAAAAGGAGCAACGTCGATCTGTGGCTGATCGAGGCGCGCCTGCTGTGTGGCGATCCAGCGATCCAGCGCGGCCAGATCCAGCCCATGATGGCGCGGCTGATACGGCTGCAATAGCTCGCGGGCCGTCGCCAGCAAGAAGCGCGGCCCGCTGTCCAGCCCCAGCCGGATCTGATTCAGCCCGACGACCAGCCGGATCAGCCCTTTATGAAAATCATCGCGCTGGGCAAACCACAGCTCCTCCAGCGGCTCGACGCACGCGCGATACTCGCCTCGATTGAAGTGGGCCACAAAGGCCAGATATGGCTGCGGATACATCAACTGATCAGCCTCGCGCCCGCGCCCGGCCCGTTGGCAATCGTAAATTGAACTTCGGGCAGCGCCTGCAAGCGCCGCTCGATCTCGGCGGCATCCTGCTGCGCGCAGATCACATGCACATTCGGCCCGGCGTCGATCGTGAAGTAGCTGAACAAGCCTTCGTTGCGCCAGCGCCGCAGCGCGTGAATCACCGCCATCGTCCCGGCGTTCCAGTAGAACGTCGGAGGAATAGCCGTCATGGCGACCACATGCATCGAGACGGCATCGGCCTCGCAGATCATGCCAAGCTGCCCCAGATCACGATCGCGGATCGCCGTCAGCGTCTGCTCGATCCGGCCCAGCACCTCTTGCAGGCGCACAGGAAAGTACGGACTGGTTGATACCAAACGATGATTATCGGCGGATGTAACACTCTTGACACCGGGATCGACTACCGCCACAACATCGGCGAGCGCCCAGTGGTCGGGCGGCGCGACCGAGACAGCGTACGAGCCCGCGTCGGTGCCATCGTTGAGCCAGTGGACAAAGCCCGTGGGGATCGAGCGACAGGCCGAGCCTGAGCCGGAGCGCCGCGTCAACGCCGACAGCTCCGGCTCGCTCATCTTCAGGCCGAGCGCCGCGACCGCCGCCAGCGTCAGCGCGGAGAACGCCGCCGCCGACGAGGCGATCCCCGCATCCGAGGGAAAATTATTCTCCGAGCGGACCCGTGCCCGCGTGGTGGTATTCGACAGCGCGCGCACCCGATCGAGCTGCGCGACCACCCGCTCAAGCGCACGGCCCGCCGCTGGCTGCTCGTCCTTGCCGTGCAGCTTGAGCGTAACCTCGTCGGCGTTGAGCCGGGCATCGAACTCGACCGTCGTGGTGGTCAGGCAGCGATCGAGATTCATCGAGATCGACTCGTTGTAGGGCAGCGTGAGCGCGGCGTCTTGCACGCCCCAGTATTTGACAAACGCGATATTGGCAGGGCTGATGGCTGTTGCTCGTCCGGTGGTCATAGCCTGTGGGCGATCCTTTTCAAACGCCGCAAGCCGATAGCTGCGACGATCCTGATTGCTGAGCGCTCCTGGACGCTGGGCAGAATCATTGAACCGCAGAGCGTGCTGCCGCTCCGCCAGGGTCAATCCATCTGCCCATTGCTTTAGACGCTGGCGCAATCCTACCACAATTAGCAACAGACGCTCGCACGAGCGTCTGTTGTCAGATTCGGTTGCCGAGATCGAGCTAGATTTTGTGCGACACGATCACGTCCAGCGTCATCTTCGTGCCGCTAAAGGTCCGCCGCACGATCTTGAGATAGGCCCTGAACTGGCGATAGTACTCCTCGCCGACCAGCGCTTGCAACTCCTGTTTGTGCTGGTGCATATTCGAGAGCCAGCGATCCGCAGTCTTGCGGTAGTGCTCCAGATCGATCTGGTGGATCGTGCGGACCTCGAAATTATTCTGATCGACCAGGGTCAGCTCGTCGGCCAGCGTGCGATAGCTGCCAGTCAGGCCGAAGATCTCATGGTGAAACACATTCGCCCGCGTGAGCTTCTGGTTGTAGCGGCTGCTGGTGAAATGGCACTCCTTGTTGAGCATCACGCCGCCGGGCCGCAGCAGCGAATGGATCTTGCCGAAGAACTGGCCGAGATTTGTGAAATGAACGATCGCCTCGTCGGTATAGACCGCATCAAAGCCTTGGTCGTCCTGAAAATCTTCCCAGTTACACTCATGAATCTGCACATCGACGCCATAATCTGCGGCGCGCTGCTGAGCAACCCGGCGCTGGGTAGGCGAAAGATTCAAGCCAACGCCGGAGACGCCGTAAGTCTTGCAAAGATAGACCAGCGGCCCGCCCCAGCCACAGCCCACGTCCAGGATGCGCTGGCCTGGGCGCAGACTCATCAGCGTCGCGAAGAGATCCAGCTTCTCCTCCTGGCTCTCGGTGTCGTTGGTGGCGCGCTCCCACAGGTTACATGAATAGACCTGCCACTCGCCGCCGAGGATCGGAAAGAAAAACTCCGGCGGCTGCTCGTAGTGAGCATTCGTACGGGCTTTGTACTCCTCCTTAGAGTAGGTTTGAAACATCTCCTGCCCGTCGACGGCTCCGGTCCAGGCACGGGAAGACGGTAGTCGTTTGAGCGGTGTCGTCATCGCGAATCTCCTTTCCACAGGCGGGCGTTGCAGTTGGCGCGAAGAGCAGGTGTCGACGAGCGATCTTGTGGCTCAGCCGCCGACGGCCTTTTGTCTACTCCGCTGCCGCGCGAAGAAACGAGCCAGGCGGGCGTGCTGATCGACAAGCTTCTGCTGGGCCGCGCGGGCCTCAGGGTAGGTCGGCGAGAGACGAGCGATGTCCCAGTGATGCATCAGCACATCGATCACTTGGCGATAATGATGCTCAGGACCGTAGGCCGCGTCGCTTGCCATGGCAGCGATCCGCTCCTTGTAGTCGGGCATGCCCGCGCCCGGCATCTCGAAGCCGAGCATCACATCGGTGAGCGGCCAGACGTAGTTCGGCTCGATCAGCAGATGAGCCTTGACCACCTCGCGATAAAAGGTGTAGTGCAGCGTCTCATCCTGGGCAAGGCGGCGCAGCAGCCGGGCAAGCTGGGGATCGTCGGCCTCGACCACATGCGCGACGTTCTGGTAAAACGTCATGGTAGCCAGCTCCTGAATCGTGGTGTACACAACCGCCTCGAACGCCGTGGACAGCTTGGAATACCAGCCCTGGCGGAGCACCTCTTTGCGGAGCTGCGCGCGCTCGCCGGGATTGCCGTTGCGGGTCAGCAGCAGATAGGTTTCCAGCAGCGTCGAGTGCTGATCCTCCTCGGCGGTCCAGGTATGCACAAAGTCGAGCATCACCTCCAACGAGCCGACAAAGCCGCGATGCAGCTCGGTGGTGAACCAGGGAAGATTCACTTCGGTCAGCAGCGCGGTTTCGATCGCCCGATAGACCGGCGGTGAGAGCTTCGGCGGCGGCTCTGTTGCGGTACCGTTGAGCAGATCCTGGGGTAGAAACTGGTGGTAGCTCCAGTCGATGCGGGCGGCACGCTCAAGGTGTGCCCGATACAATGTCTGGATCTGGCCTTCGAGACGTTGATCCAGCACCGACAGCCGCATGACGATCTCCTTTTCTCATCCAAAATGGTTGTCTTTGATCGTCGGCAACCGCAGAGAAGGATGTGGAGCTGGAAGGGTTGCGATCAGCAAGGAGGCGATTGACCTCTACCACTACGCGGCGCCGCGAAGAGTCGATCCGTGGCGATGCGGACCAGACGGAGCTACGCGGAGCGTTGGACCGGCGGTGATGGACTGTGTCGTGTCGCAAGCAACTCTGCGATACGTGCCATCAGCCGTTGAGCGGCCTCTTGTCGGTTCTGGCGCGTCACAACGCCAAGATCCTCCAGCACAAACGGCTCTCCAATCACGATCCGCACCTTCGTGCGCCGGTACCACGGAGGCTGCCCGCCAAAGATCCGGTTGGTGCCCTCAATCGCGATCGGGACGATCGGCACGCCGGTTCGCTGGGCGAGAAACACCGCTCCCGCCCGCGCCTCCTGGGTCGCGCCGGTTTTCGAGCGGGTGCCTTCGATAAAGATGAAGACCATCTCACCCTGCCGCAGATACGCTTCCGCCTGCCGCAGCGCCTCACGATCGACGCCTCTACGGTGAACCTTGATCGGTTCAAGCGGCTCGATCAGCTTGCGCACAAACCATGATTCATATAATTCACTCTTGGCAAGACCGTGAAAGTGGCGTGGAATACTGGCGATCAAACAGAACGGATCGACGTTGCTCAGGTGATTACTCACGAGCAGACATGGGCCAGTTCTTGGAAGATGCTCGCTGCCACGGATGGAGTGTGATGTAAGGAGGGGGACGATAGCGCGGAGCGTGCGGTGATACGCCGTATAGTGCAATGATCCCATTCGCTCATTCCTGCTAGTTGGACACCGCTTGCGTATGTGCAAGCCTACACCTCGACAAGCGTAGTGTCAACTAGGTCTTAAGCAGGATGCGCCCGACTGAAACAGGCGGTACGCTACAGCGGGCATGATAAAAGCGCCTACTCCGGGCTTTATTTAAGCGTGGAGTGGGAGCATACGTCTGCCAGGGCAGTTCCACACATTTGTTCCCCAATCCGGATACCCTCACAACTGTAACATTCTTGTTAGGTCGAAACCTTGGATGATTCAGGACTGTATGGAATACTTCCGACGCAACCGTTCCCGACGCGATCTCCCAGCACCGCTCACGAGCATCGTTGCGAACCTTGCCGCTTGCCTCGGCCACCCAGCGATCAACCTGAATCAGCCGCGTTTCGTGATCCGCCCCGTCAGGAACAGGAGTAGTATGGCCTGAGTCTATCCCCATGCCCTAACGTTCACCGTCCACAAACTCATGGAGCCATACGGCTCCCCCCCAAGTGTCCGCGTCCAACGCGCACGTGCCAGCATAGCAGGAGGAATTCGCGAGTGAAACGTCTAACCTTCTTCGGGGCGCTCCTTTTGGTGCTTTCGGTAGCACAGTTCGGTCAATCCCACGCCGCGCCCACCCCCCAGGACGCACCTCAGGCCAACGCCATAGCAGGCGAGTTTCTGATCAAGTTCAAGCCCAACAGCCCGGCATCCGAAAAGGCCGCCGCCGTACAAAGCGTCGGCGGTACGCTTGGCGCTGGCGTTCCTCAGCTCGGCGTCGATCTCGTCACGGTTGAACGCCTGAAGGACAACATCGCGGCGCAGGCTGCCGCCGATGTGCTCACCACCCTGACGAATCACCCGGCGGTCGAGTATGTCGAGCCGAACTATATCTATACTATCGCCGACGAGCCGGTGAGAGACGCTGCGAACATTCTGGCGGCGAATTCCGTCTTCGTCCCGATGGTCGTCAATATCACGCGCTTCATCCCCAACGATCCCTCGCTTGGCAGCCAGTATGCCTGGGATCGGATCAGCGCATTCGACGGCTGGCACATCACCAGGGGCAGCGCGGGCGTGGTGATCGCCGTGGTCGATACCGGCGTGCAGCTCAATCATCCCGATCTGGCCGCCAAGCTCGTGCCGGGCTATGATTTCATCGACAACGACACCAATCCCAGCGATGGCAACGGACACGGCACGCATGTCGCCGGAACTGCCGCCGCGATGACCAATAACGCCATCGGCGGCGCGGGCACCTGCCCCGAATGCCGGATCATGCCTGTGCGGGTGCTGAACAACAGCGGCAGCGGCACCTTGACCGGCGTGGCGAACGGCATCATCTTCGCCGCCAACAGCGGCGCGCAGGTGATCAACCTGAGCCTGGGCGGCTCCGGCAGCAGCACGCTGGAGAACGCGGTGAACTACGCCTGGAGCAAAGGCTCGCTGCTGGCCTGCGCCGCAGGTAATGACGGCACCAGCGACACGACGTATGCCTATCCCGCCGCCTACACCAACTGCCTCGCGGTCGGCGCGACCGACTCCGCCGACGATGATGCGTGGTACTCGAACTGGGGCCTGTGGGTTGACATTGCCGCGCCGGGCAGCGCCATCTACTCGACCTGGACCGGCAGCGGCTACAACACGATCAACGGCACCAGCATGGCAACGCCGCACGTCGCGGGCGTGGCGGGTCTGGTAGCCTCGCAGGGCCTCAACAACGTGCAGAACCGCAACCGCCTCCAGACCACCGCCGATCCGATCGACGGCACCGGGCTGTGGTGGAGCAACGGACGGCTCAACCTGCTGCGCGCGGTGCGCGGCTCGTAGTCTGCCCTTAGGCCCAGGTTGGGGTATAAAAATTCCCCTTTCTGATGCAGAATCGGCAGTTTCGAGGCTCCTTGATGCTACATTAGTCCGATCGGCCAAGGCACAAGCTGCTCATTTCGGGTACACTGAAACTCCGGTCAGACGTGGCCGGAGTTTCTTCTTTGGAGTGGTTGGATCATGGTAGATATTCCTGAAACCGAGCGCGTCCTCGATCTGCTCGCGTCGCTGCCGGCCGAGGTGCGCACGCTTGCGCTCGCCAATCTGGAGCGCTGGGCGGAGCGCGATCCGCATACCGGGCCGTTCGGCTGGCAGATCGGCCTCCGCTACATCGAGCGCGCGCCCGGTCGCGTGACGGCGATGATCGATGTGGACGAGGCGCATCACAATCCGGGGCATGTCGCGCACGGCGGCGTGATCTTCACCCTGGCCGACTCGGCGATGGGCGCGGCGACGTTTACGCTGCTTGAGCCGGGCCAGCGCTGCACCACCGCCGAGCTAAAGCTGAACTATATCGCGCCCGTGATCAAAGGCAAAGTCACCGCCACCGCGACGGTCGTCAACAAGCGGCGACGGCTGGCTGTGCTGACCGCCGAGGTCCGCGACGAGCAGGGCGCGCTGGTTGGGCTGGCGCAGGGCACGTTCGCGATCATTCGTGGCGAGGCCCAGCAGCCGCCGATCGAGGGCGATAGCTGAAGAACGGAGGAACAAGGGATCAAAGGAACAAGGGAACAAGGGAGCAGCAGGTTTAACCCTTTGTTCTTTTGTTTGTCCCGTGCTAATACTCGCTCGCCAGCCGCCTGAGCACCTCGTAGTACGTCACCAGGCTGTCGATGCTGACCCACTCCTCGTGGGAGTGCAGGCCCGCGCCGTGCGGCCCGAAGCAGACCGCCGCCATGCCCGCCTCGCTGTAGTAGCGCGCGTCCGAGCCGAAGTGCTCCTCGGCAAACTCTGCCGCCTGTCCGGTGATGGTTTCCAGCGCCCGCACGAGCCTGCCGACCTCAGGATTGCTCTCTTTGGTGTAGAGCGGGCTGCCCTGGCGGCTTGAGTCGATCTCGGCGTCGGGGAAGCACTCCTGCACGAACTGCAAGATCTCCTCCGGGTCTTCTTCGGGCACGCGCCGGATGTCCAGCGCTACCTGCGCATCGACGGGCACGCGGTTGTGGGCGTCGCCGCTCTGGAACACGGCGGGCGTTACGGTCGTGCGCCAGATCGCGGCCTCGGGGATCGGGTAGCGCTCCAGCACCTTGAGCACGCCCTGCGCCATCGGCACGATCGGGTTGGTGCCGTCCCAGGGCCGCGAGCCGTGCGCGGGGTTGCCCTGCTGGGTGATCGTGAGCTGAAGCATGCCCTTGGCCCGCACGACGATCTTGAGGTCGGTCGGCTCGCCTGCGATGAAGAAATCGGCGGTGTAGCCGCCCTGGAGCAGATAGCGCGCGCCGTCCTCGCCGCCGATCTCCTCGTCGGTGACGAACTGCCACGCGATGTTGGGCCGCTGCCCGCTCTCGGCTAGCTCCTTGAGCAGCACGAGCATCGCCGCGCCCGCCGCCTTCATGTCCTGCGCGCCACGGCCATAGATGCGGCCATCGCGCTCGAACGGCTCGAACTGCTCCGGCTTGGCGGGCACCACGTCAACGTGGGCGTTGAGCACCAGCGCCTTGGCGTGCTGCGCGTCGAAGGCCGCCACCAGCGACGGAACGCCGTTCGACTCGTGCCGCTTGACGTAGACGCCGGGTAGCCTCCGGCAGTACTGCTCGATGTAGTCGATCACCGCCGCGCGACCAGCGGCATCATCCGAAACTGAGGGAATCGCGATCAGGTCTTTGGTAAGCTGCACAAGTTCATCTCGCAACGGCATAGTCGCTCCTGTTGAAAAGTCCATGCCGTAGCATACGCGAGTGTTGCAGCTTGTGCAAACGGGCAGCAGCAAGGTGTGCTCGCCGGTTGGATCTTTGGCGAACGCCCCGCCTCCTGCCAGGCGATCCACTCGGCCCAGGCGCGGTCGGCGTTGTGGTAGCTAATAAAAAAATCCTTCATCGTTTGTCCTGCCGGTAGCGCCAGTATACCCGATCGGCGCGGCGCTGGATACAGAAATTTGCTGCTTTGGAATGCAGCAAAACAATTAAAACAGTTAGAACTGTATAAATTGACTCTTCACAAAGTCTGTGTTAAACTACCCACAACATGGATACGGCAAAACAGACAAGTGACGATAGCCTGAGCTACCTGCAACGCGGCCCGTCCGGCGAGATCTTGCGGCTGTTGCAGCGCAACGGCCCGATGAGCGCCAAAGAGCTACAGGCTGCACTAGGCGTGCGCAGCCTGAACGCGGTGCGCGAGCAGTTGAATAGCCTGACCGCCGCAGGATTGATCCGCGCGAATACCGTGCGGCGCGGCGCGGGCCGTCCGGCCTACATGTACGCGCTCAGCGATAAAGCGCAGGCGCTCTTTCCCAAAGGCTACGACGTGCTGCTGAAGCTGCTGCTGGAAGAGCTTGACGCGCAGCTTGGAGCCGAGCGCGTGCAGCAGATTCTCGCGGGCGTCAGCGGGCGGCTGGCCGCAGAGTACGGCGGGCACGCCGACGGTCAGGAGCTAGAGCAGCGCCTCGCGGCATTGGCCCAGGCGCTCGACAAGCGGGGCACGCCGATTGCCATCGCTGAGCACGAGGATAGCGTCGTGCTGCACGAGTACACCTGCCCATACTTCAACGTCGCGCAGGAGAACGCCGAGGTCTGCCAGATCGAGCAGCAGATGTTGGAGCAGGTGCTGGGGCGCAAGGCGCGGCTGACCAAGCGCATCGTCGATGGGCACGCGGGCTGCCAGTTCGTGGTCGACGGTCGCAAGGAGCGACCGAAGACGTAGCCCGGCTGTCGATAATGATAATCAGTTGCAAAACTTGATGTATAATCTCATCGCTTGACAAAGAGTTAAGAATATCGTACCGAGGAGTACATAAAAAGCATGTCAAACGGAAACATGAGCAACCTGGAGATCCGTGATCTACACGTCCAGATCGAAGGTGAAGATAAGGAGATCCTGAAAGGCATCAATCTGACCGTCGAATCGGGCAAGATTCATGCGGTTATGGGGCCGAATGGCTCAGGTAAAAGCACACTGGCCTACACGCTGGCGGGCCATCCGCGCTACGAAGTGACCGAGGGCGAGGTGCTCTACCGGGGCGAGAGCGTGCTCGATCTTGAGCCCGACGAGCGCTCGAAGCTCGGCCTGTTCCTGGCGTTCCAGTATCCCGTCGCCGTGGCGGGCGTGACGGTCGCCAACTTCCTGCGGGCCGCGATCAACGCGCACCGGGCCGAAGAGGGCAAGGACAGCCGACAGACCGCGATTCCGGTTTCGGAGTTTCGCAAGCTGCTCAACGAGCGCATGAAGATGCTCGACATGGCTCCTGAGTTCGCCCGGCGCTACCTCAACGAGGGCTTCTCCGGCGGCGAGAAGAAGCGGCTTGAGATCCTGCAAATGTCGATGTTGCAGCCGAGCATTGCGCTGATGGACGAAACCGACTCCGGCCTTGACATCGACGCGCTGCGCATCGTGGCGAACGGCGTCAACACGATCAAGGAGCAGAATCCGCAGATGGGCGTGCTGGTGATCACGCACTACCAGCGCCTGCTGAACTACATCAAGCCCGACATGGTTCATGTGCTGATGGACGGCCAGATCGTGCGCGAGGGCGGGCCTGAGCTGGCGCTTGAGCTTGAAGAGAAGGGCTACGACTGGATTCGTGAAGAGGTGTTCGGCAATGCCAGCTAAGAGCGAACTGCAAATGCTGCCGACGCTGCGCGAGCTGACGGCTGAAGCGCTGGAGCGCGATACGCTGGTCGAAACCCGACGCGCGGCGCTGACCACGGCGCAGCAGCTTGAGCTTCCGTTCTGGCGGCGCACCGACCTCAAGCGCTTCAAGCTGGACGAGCTCCGCCCGACGTACGGCACGGTCGAGATCAGCGCGCGCGCGCCGCAGGGCGTGTACGTCGCCGATTTCCAGACCGCGCTGCGCGACAAGGCCGATCTGGTCGGGCGCTACCTGGGCACCGCGCTGCCGACCGACTTCAACACGTTTGTCGCGTACAACATGGCGCTGGCGAACGACGGCGTCGTCATACACGTGCCGCGTAACGTCGAGGTCAGCGAGCCGATCCGCGTGGTCTATCGGCTTCCAGCGGCGGGAACGGCCACCTTTCCGCGCACGCTGGTCATCGCCGAGGCCAACAGCCGCGTGACGGTCATCGAGGAGTTTCGCTCGGATGATCTGACGAGCTACGGGCTGAGCGCGCCTGTGACGGAGCTGTTCGCGAACGACAGCAGCGAGATCCGCCTCGTCAGCCTGCAGACACTAGGGCAGAACGCCTACCAGCTCGGCGCGCAGCGCGCGATCGTCGGCAAGGATGCGCGCGTCTGGTGGCTGTCGGGCGCGGTCGGCGGGAGCGTGCAGCACATGGACATGCAGGTCAATCTGCAAGGCAGCGGCTCCGCTCTGGAGTGGTACGGCTTTACGTTCGGCACCGACTCGCAGCAGTTGCTCTGGGCACCGCGCGTCAACCACATTGGGCTGAGCACCGAGGCGCAGATCGACTGGAAGAGCGCCGTCTCGGATACCGCCTACGTCGTCTTCGACGGCATGATCGACATCGAGAAGGGCGCGCAGGGCACCAACTCGGATCTGCGCGACGCCGCGCTGCACCTGTCGGACAAGGCGCGCTCGGACTCGATCCCCGGCCTGGAGATCGACGCCAACGAGGTCAAGGCCGGTCACGGCTCGACCAGTGGGCAGATCGACGAGGAGCAGCTCTTCTACCTGATGGCACGTGGCCTGAGCCGCGCCGACGCAACGCGCATGATCGTGCTGGGCTTCTTCGCCTCGGTGGTCGAGCGCATCCCGTTCGACGAAGTGCGCGACCGTGTGCTGGAGCTGATTGAAGCGAAGATTTAGCAGAGCGGAGAACAAAGAACAAAGCAAATACAAGCCCTTTGTTCTTTGTTCCGTTGTTCTTTGTTCTAGGAACTATGACTCAAACCGCAGCACCACAACTCGATCTGGCCCGTGTTCGCGCCGACTTTCCGATCCTGCACCAGCAGGTCAACGGCTATCCGCTGGCCTACCTGGACAGCACGGCCTCGTCGCAGAAGCCCGCGCTGGTGATCGACGCGCTGAGCGACTACTACCGGCGCTACAACGCCAACGTTCATCGCGGCGTGTATCAGCTTTCGGAGCAGGCGACCGAGGCGATGGAGCAGGCGCGGCATAAGATCGCCCGCTTCATCAACGCGCGCAGCCCACGGGAAGTGATCTTCACGCGCAACACCACCGAGAGCATCAACCTCGTGGCGCATACGTGGGGCCGCGCCAATCTCAAGCCCGGCGATCGGATTCTGCTGACCGAGATGGAGCATCATTCCAATCTGGTGCCGTGGCAGATCGTGGCGGAGGCGACGGGCGCGACGCTCGATTTCATTCCGGTAGACGGAGCGGGACGGCTGGCGCTCGACGATCTGGCCGCGCTCCTGCGCCCAGAGGGCACCCGGCGAACGAAGCTGGTGGCGCTGACGCACATGTCGAACGTGCTCGGCACGATCAATCCGGTGGCGCAGATCGCGCGGGCGGCGCACGCAGTGGGAGCGCTGGTGCTGGTCGACGGCGCGCAGAGCGTGCCGCACTTCGCGGTAGACGTACAGGATCTAGAGATCGACTTTCTGGCCTTTTCGGGGCACAAAATGTGCGGGCCGACCGGCATCGGCGTGCTGTGGGGGCGCAAGAAAATCTTGCAGGCGATGCCGCCGTTCCTGGGCGGCGGCTCGATGATCCAGACCGTCGAGCTGCGCCGAAGCACGTGGAACGAGCTGCCGCACAAGTTCGAGGCGGGCACGCCGCCGATCGGCGAGGCGATTGCCCTGGGCTATGCGGTAGACTATCTGAGCGCGATCGGCATGGAGGCGATCCACCAGGCAGAGCAGCAGTTGACGGCGTACGCGCTGGAGCGGCTGAGTACGATCCCAGGGCTGACGACCTACGGGCCGTCGGTGGAGGAGCGCGGCGGCGTGATCTCGTTCAACCTCGACGGCGTTCACGCGCACGATGTCGCGGCGGTGCTCGATCGGCACGGCGTGGCGGTGCGCGCGGGGCATCACTGCTGCCAGCCGCTAATGGGCATCCTGGGCGCTCCCGCAACGGCGCGGGCATCGTTCTACCTGTACACGACGACCGAAGAGATCGATCAGTTGGCGGCGGCGCTGGAAAAGTGTAAAGCGATTTTCGGGTAGGAAAGGGGGAATCTTGGGGGACTCCCCAAACCCCCGGCCTAACGGCGACGGGCAGCATTGACATGGACGATCTGTATCAGCAGAACATTCTGGACCATTCGAGACATCCGCGCAACAGCGGGCGGCTGGAACATCCAACCGTGAGCTACGAGGCGGTCAATCCGCTGTGCGGCGACAAACTCCGGTTCGATCTGCTGATCGAAGACGGGACCGTCAAAGATGTGCTTTTCAGCGGTCGCGGCTGCGCGATCAGTCAGGCGGCGGCCTCGATGCTGACCGAGGAGGTCAAAGGCAAATCGCTCGACGAGGTTCGCGCGCTGAGCAAAAACGATGTGCTGGAGCTGCTGGGCATTCCGATCGGCTATACTCGCTTGAAATGTGCCCTGCTGGGCTTGAAGGCGTTGAAAGTCGGCGTGTACCGCGCGATCGACGAAGAGTGGGACGAAGACGAATTATTCTAAGGTGCGGCGCTATGGACGATCGTTCAGGCGCGTCATGGATAAGGAGTGAGCGCGATGACTACCGCTCAAAAACCAGAGCTGAATTTCGATTATTCTAAGTATGGCTTTCGCGACGAAGAAAACTACACGTTCAAGTCGTCCAAGGGCCTGAGCGAAGACATCGTGCGCGAGATCTCGCGCATGAAGAGCGAGCCGGAGTGGATGCTGAAGCGGCGGCTCAAGGCGCTCGACATCTTCAACAAGAAGCCGCTGCCGCTCCAGGGCATGTGGGCCAACGAAGAGCTAGCCGAGCTGGACTTCAACGACATTCACTACTTTGTCCGCCCCGGCGAGAAGCCCGCGACGGACTGGGACGCCGTGCCCGAGTCGATCAAGAACACCTTTGAGAAGCTGGGCATTCCTGAGGCGGAGCGCAAGTTCCTGGCCGGCGTCGGCGCGCAGTACGAGTCGGAGGTGGTCTATCACTCGCTCCGCGAGGAGTGGGAGAAGCTCGGCGTGATCTTCCTCGACATGGATACCGGCCTCAAGGAGTATCCTGAGATCGTCAAGGAATACTTCGGCACGGTGATCCCGGCAGCCGACAACAAGTTTGCCGCGCTGAACACGGCGGTCTGGTCGGGCGGCTCGTTCGTGTACGTGCCCAAGGGCGTCAAGGTGGATATTCCGCTGCAAGCCTACTTCCGCATCAACGCCGAGAACATGGGCCAGTTCGAGCGCACGCTGATCATCGTCGATGAGGGCGCGGAAGTCCACTACATCGAAGGCTGCACCGCGCCGGTCTATAGCACCAACTCGCTGCACTCGGCGGTGGTCGAGATCATCGTCAAGAAGGACGGCAAGTGCCGCTACACGACGATCCAGAACTGGGCCAACAACATCTTCAACCTCGTCACCAAGCGCGCCGTTGCGTACGAGCACGCGCAGATGGAGTGGGTCGACGGCAACATCGGCTCGCGCCTGACGATGAAGTATCCATCGGTCTATCTGATGGGGCGCGGCGCAAAGGGCGAGGTGCTCTCCGTCGCCTACGCGGGTGAGGGCCAGCACCAGGACGCGGGCGCGAAGATGATCCACGCTGCGCCGGACACCACCAGCCGCATCACCAACAAGTCGGTGTCGAAGAATGGTGGCCGCACGACGTACCGTGGCCTGGCGAAGGTGCTGCCGGGCGCGACCAACGCCAAGGTCAACGTCGTGTGCGACGCGCTGATCCTGGATGATCGCTCGGCCTCGGATACGATCCCGTTCATCGAGATCGAAGAGGACAAGGCCACGCTGGCGCACGAGGCGACGGTCGGCAAGATCGGCGAGGACCAGCTCTTCTACCTGATGTCGCGCGGCCTGAGCGAGGCCGAGGCGCTCTCGATGATTGTGCTGGGCTTCATGGAGCCGTTCACCCGCGAGCTGCCGATGGAGTACGCGGTTGAGCTGAACCGGCTGATCCAGATGGAGATGGAAGGCTCGGTCGGCTAGGATCGAGCGCTGGCAGCGGGGTAGAGGTGCGCACCTCTACCCCGCTGTCCTATGCCCGGCAACTGCACTCGTGGTCTATGATACAATAGTAACTTGAGTAACAAACAGGAGTATAGGCATGGCGGAGTTTGTTACGGTGGCGAGCGTCCAAGACTTTAACGAAGGCACGGTCAAGGCATGCACAGTCAACGGAGAAATGATCGCGATCGTGGCCTGCAACGGGCAGTTCTATGCCATCAACAACATTTGTAGCCATGAATACGCCGAGCTGCACGAAGGCGAGGTCGATACCGACGAATGCACGATCGAGTGTCCGCTGCACGGCTCGCAGTTCAGCCTGGAGTCGGGCCGTCCCCGAACGCTGCCAGCCGTCACGCCGATCGCGACGTATGAAGTCCGCGTCGTCGGCGATGAGATTCAGGTAGCCGTTAGCTAGAATATCCGCAGGAGGAGGTTCGCATGACACAAGCCTCACACACCTACGCCCGTCCAGAGGTACTGGTCGATACACAATGGGTCGCGGAGCACCGCGACGATCCCGGCGTGCGGATCGTGGAGTGCGACGAAGACGTGCTGCTCTACGATCTGGGTCACGTCCCCGGCGCGGTCAAAATCGACTGGGTAGAAGATCTCAACGATCCGCTGGTCCGCGATTATCTGGACAAAGCAGGCTTCGAGAAGCTGATGCGCAAGAAGGGCATCGCCAACGACACGACGGTCGTCTTCTACGGCGACAAAAACAACTGGTGGGCGACCTATGCCTTCTGGGTCTTCCAGCTCTTCGGGCACACCAACGCCAAGATCATGAACGGCGGTCGCAAGAAGTGGATCGACGAGGGACGCGAGCTCGCCACGGAGGTGCCGCAGTACCCGGCGACGGACTACACGGCTCCTGAGCGCTCGGACGAGCAGATCCGCGCCTTCCGCGATCAGGTGCTGGCGGCGCTTAAACAGCGTGACGTTGCGCTGGTCGATGTGCGCTCGCCCGACGAGTACACCGGCAAGAAGCTGCACATGCCGGAGTATCCCCAGGAAGGCGCGCTGCGCGGCGGTCACATCCCAGGCGCGCAGAACATCCCCTGGGCCACGGCGGTCAACGAAGACAGCACGTTCAAATCGCGTCCAGAGCTGGAGCAGATCTACGGCTCGAAGGGCATCACGCCCGACAAAGACGTGATCGCCTACTGCCGCATCGGCGAGCGCTCGTCGCACACGTGGTTTGTGCTGACATACCTGCTGGGCTACGACAAGGTGCGCAACTACGACGGCTCGTGGACCGAGTGGGGCAACGGCGTCGGCCTGCCGATTGAGAAGTAATCGGCTCGACAGACTCGCCGAAGGACAGAGGCCACGCGCTTCTGTCCTTCTTGCATGTGGCCTCTGCTACAATACAAGCGACAAGAACGTTCTTGTTCTTTGGGTCCTTTGTTCCTAACGGTTTGTTCTTTGGTTCCTAACGGTTTGTTCTTTGTTCTCTCGCACGGATTGCATAATGATCCGGCGGATACAGGAGATAGAAATGTCTGAAACCCAGATTCCGCCCCGGCTCGAAGAGATCATCGAGGACTTCAAGCTGGCGGAAGGCGCTGAGAAGCTTGAGCTCCTGCTGGAATACGCGCGCAACATGCCGCCGCTGCCCGCATGGCTTCATGGTCAGCGCGATGCGATGGAGCAGGTTCACGAGTGCATGACGCCCGTGTTCGTGTATGCCGAAAACCAGAACAATCACCTGAAGTTCCACTTCGACGTGCCCGAAGAGTCGCCGACGGTGCGGGGCTATGCCGCGCTGCTGAGCGAAGGCGTGGAGGGCGCAACGCCGGAGGAGGTGCTGCGCATCCCCGGCGACTTCTATCAGGAGATGGGCCTGCAAGATGTGCTTTCGCCGCGCCGGTTGCAGGGCGTGCATACGATCCTGGCCTACATCAAGCGGCTGGCGACCAAGGAGCTGGCGAGTGAGGCGGGCCAGCGCTAAACAGCGGCACGACGCATGCTCAGCAGCCAATACCATCGTACGGCGCTGGCTGAATCGTGAAAGGATAGATAGAAGCTATGGCGATCACAGTGATTTTGCCGAATGCGCTGCGGCCCTACGCCGCATACAACGATCGAGTCGCGCTGGATGCCGCCACCGCTGGCGATGCGCTGGGCAAGCTGGTCGAGCGCTATCCCGACCTCAAGGCGCGCCTGCCGGAAGATCTGAGCACGCTGCCGCCAGGAATGGGCATCTACCGCAACAGCCAGGACCTGCGCGGCCTCCAGGGCCTCGATACGCCACTGCGCGAAGACGATCGGCTGACGATCGTCGTGCCGGAAGGCGACCTGTAGCGCCCACAGCGGGTGGTACAATGCAACCAGCAGATACTAAGGAGTACCATGATGATAAATGAAGATATGGTCCGAGCTGCCCTGAGAAACGTGTACGATCCTGAGATCGGCCTCAACATCGTCGATCTGGGGCTGGTGTACGACGTAAACGTCGACGAAGAGGGCAAGCAGGTAAAGATCGATATGACGCTGACCACGCCCGCCTGTCCGGCTGGCCCGATGATCATCGAGAGCGCGCAGAAAGAGGTGCTGACCCTGCGCGATGTTCATCCGCAGCTCGAAGAGGCAAAGATCAACCTCGTCTGGACGCCCTTCTGGAACCCGTCGATGATGAGCGAGGACGCGAAAGAAGAGCTGGGCTACTTCTAAGCTGCAGCCCGATCTCTGGCACCAAGCTTGCAAGGCCCAAGGCGGCTTCGTCTTGAGAGGAGAAGCCGCCTTGGAGAGCAAGGCACCGGAGCCAGACACGCGCACTCTTCCAGGCGGAGAGTGCGCGTTGTTACGTATCTTCAACTGCCCCGCGATCCGCCCGCGAATCGTGTAGAACTACGCATCCAGTGTGTGCTATAATGCGGCCCTACCCCGAATTCTACCGTACGTCATAGCAGCGGGGAAAGTGCATATGTCGGTATCCCATCGCAAGCACGTTCACCACGGGACACCATCGAAACGGCCCGCAGCTCGCAACGCACGGGTCGCTCCTCAACAAACAACCTCATCTGCGGACCATGCGGTCCCACATGCCTCTCCCTCGGCGATGAGCGCCGCCGATCTCTTGGCGCTTCAGCGGACCGTTGGCAACCAGTCGGCGCAACGCGAGCTAGCCACAGCCAACCATGCCCCATCCAAGGCGGGCAAGGCTGCGCCGGATGCGGCCTCTCGGATCTCGCAGGAAGATGTCAAGTACGAGATTATCGCCCATCAACTCGCGTATCAGAACACCATCCCCGACGACGCCAAGCGTCTGCTGACGCGGTGGGGCTATGAGGGCGAGTGGCTGGGATGCGTCGACGATCAGGCCAGCAGCTTCTTCGTCGGCATGCTGGTGCCAAACGAGGCTGGCAAAAAGGCTGGCAGGCTGCCGATCCTGGCGTTTCGGGGCACGAAAGAGCTGCTGGGCGACCTCGTCGCCGACACCGACCCGGTTGCGGTCGGCTACGAGCAGTTTATGGCGAATAAACGGCATGTCGCGCAACTGATCAAAACGGCTGGCGGCAGAGTCGATGCCGTGGGGCATAGCCTTGGCGGCGCGCTAGCCCAGCACGCGGCGGTCAACTTTCCCTCGGAGATCAACCGGGTTGTCACCTTCCAGGCACCAGGCGTGACAGCGGCCCAGGCGGCGCGCTTTGCCAAGCTCAAGAAGCGGCCATCGGTAACGCACCATATCTCAAAGGGCGATCTCGTCGATCTGGCGGGCGTGGGTCATCTCGATGGAGAAGTCTACCAGCACTCGCCCAACGGCAAGAGCGCGATCGGCGCGCATACCGCGCAGTTGCTGAGCGCGCCTGAGTTCAAGCGCCACCACCAGGCGCTGGGCCTCAACTCCGATCAGGACTGGGCCGACATGGGCGTTGCAAAAGATGCCCGTGTCACCAGCAAGCAGCCCGTCGAGCGGCACACAGCGTATCCGCACAAGCTCAAAGGCATGCTCAGCGAAACCGCGCGCACCGGGATCGGCCTGAGCCTGACAGGGATCAGGGCGCTGATCAGCCTCTCGACCGCCACCGCCGATCTGTTCCGCGAGGAGAACGCCGACATTCACGCGCTTGCCAAGCAGGGCGAGGCCGGATTTAGCGCCCTGTCGGCTGAGAAGCGCAGCTTCATGGTCTATCGCCTGTGCCAGGGCCGCACCGCAGGGACCGATGAGTCGGCGATTCTGACGATCCTGCGGGCCTCCGTGGCAAACGGCGATGTCGCCCAGGTGATCCAGCTCGCCGGCCCGACCGCAATCTATTACGCTCTGGATGGCGCGAACTACAAGGCGCTGCGCTCGATCTACAATCAGCACTACTACAAGCAGGCTTCCATGGCCGATCTGCAAGGGCTGGTCAATCACTGCCTCAACGGCCTAACCGAGCGCTGGGAGGAAATGCTGGCTGATCTTTTAGTCGCTCGCGCTCAGGATAGCGGTAGAGCCATTTTGATGCAGGCTGGTGGGGGAAACTATAACCTTGGCCTGCGCAGAATTCTGCGCGTCCTCGACGGCAAAGAAAAGAGCATGGTTGCCGCGCACTACCGATTCGATGCGGAGATCAGAGCGGCTCCTTAGCAGGGCCGCCGCACGCGGCGTTTATTCGGAGGAGTTCGCGAAAAGGCTTAGCCGCTTTGTCGCCTTGAGCGCGGCATCCCGAAAATCCGCCCACAGCACCTCAGTCGCGTCGTCGGGCTGCCACAGATCTGCCACATCGGCGGCGGTGGAGAGGCGTCCAAAGGTCGTCGGGATGAACGTGATACGCCGTAAGCGTCTGCTTGGAATCGGATGTGCGAGGCGCTGCACCGGGCCGAGCGCCACGCGGTAGTACTGCTCGGCGGCGCGGGGATGATCCGGCTCGTCGGGAAGCAGCTCGCGCCGCGTCATCTGGTTGTAGCGCAGCGCGGGCGCGTAGAAGCCCACCTGCCACACGGCAGCACCCAGCGGCCTGGTCAGGTAGAACGCCAGGTAGAGCGCGGCGACCGGATGCGGCGCGCGGCTGAGCGGAATCCGGTACCACTGCTCCTCACACACGCGCTGCCAGTCGCGCCGGTTGTTGACGACGACGACCAGCGTGGGCGCTGCCGGGTCTATGCTGTCTGCTCGCTGCAGCTCAGCCATGCGGCAACCTCCGGCTCGTAGCGCGCCAGATCGCGGCGCAGGCGCAGCAAGGCCACATCCGACGCCTTGGCCTCAAGCATCACGTCAAAATCGCGCACCGTCGCCGCCAGCCGCACAAACGCCGCAAACTCCCAAACGTTCAAAAAATCGGCATGATGGCCCGGACGCGGCGGACGCAGCAGCCAGCGGCTCCGCCCCGTCTCCGGCTCGACCTGCTCGACGGCGCGCAGCTCGGTACGCGGCGAAGAAAAGTGGACCTTGGGCGTGCGATCGTGGGGCCACGTTTGCAGCGCCGCGTCCAGCGCCGCGTCCAGCGACCAGCCCTCAGGGTTGTTCAGGCGAAAGTGCAGATGATCGAAGACCACAGGCACGCCCGTCGCGCCGTGCAGCCGCAGCGCAGCGCCAAGCGACGCGCCGTTATCTTCGTGCTCCAGCACAAGCCGCCGCTGCACGCACTCCGGCAGCCGATCCAGGCTTGCGACCCAGCGGCTCAGCGCGGCATCCAGGTTGCCGTAGGTCCCACCCACATGCACGACGATCACCGCGTCCGCGTCGAGCGCCATGCCGTCGAGGATCGCCGCCAGCAGCCGCAGCACGAGCCGGGAGTGCTCGGCCAGCGCAGGATCATCTGCGGCTACCTGCACATGCAGCGGCGCGTGAAACGACAGCCTGATCCCATATCGGCGGGCCAGCGCGCCCACCTCAGCCAGCTCCGCCTGACACTCGTCGATCTGGTGGTGAAACTGCGGCAGGGCCGGATGCGTAATAAACGGCGCGAGATCGGTGGACATGCGGTAGAACGCGATCTGCGCGCGCGACAGATAGGCGAACACATCGCGCAGATGTGCCAGGCTGATGCTGAGATGCGGCGCGTGCTCAGGCCGACGTGCGTCATACGCTCGCAGGCCGCGCTGGCCCAAGATCCGAACCGGAAACCCTAGACGCATAGTGCTGGCTGCCGTGACGACGATCTAGAACGGGTGTGTCAGCAGTGTAGCATACGCGGCTGTGCATGCCTAGATCTTCTGTTTTACGCCCGCAGCGGCGACGATTCGTAGTGAGCCAGCAGATCGGCGGGATCGTCGTAGATCGCGCAGGCATCTGCAAGCTGCCGATCGTCGAAGCCGCCGGAGCGCACCGCGATCACGCCCACCCCACACGCGCCCGCCGACTCGATATCGTAGGGCGTATCGCCGAGCATGATCACCTGGGCGGGCTCCAGCCCTAATTTCTCCAGCGCCGCGCCGACAATATCGGGCGCGGGCTTCGATTCCTCGGCATCGCTTGAGGTCGTCGCATCGGCGATCAGATCCTCTACCTGAGCGGCCTTGAGCAGCGACTCCAGCTCATCTTTTTTGGCCGAGCTTGCCACGATCAGGCGCAGCCCGTCGTCGCGCAATCGCAGCAGCAGTTGGCGCGCGCCGCTGGCGGGCTTGAGCGTCGGCGCGTAGCACTCGGCAAAGATCGCTTTGCGGCGCTCGGCAATCGCTTTGCCGACGCCCTGCCGATCGCTGAGGCCGGGGATCACCGCCGGCAGCAGCTTATCGCCGCCCATGCCGATCAGCGGACGCACGCGCTCGAAGGGCACAGCGTAGCCATGCTCGGCAAAAGCCTCGACCCACGCCTGCGCGTGGGCGTCGTTGCTCAGCACCAGCGTGCCGTCGACATCCAGAATCGCTCCCTGTAGTCGCATAAGTGTACTCCACATCCGGATTGCAGTTTTATTGCCTGTGCAGCCGATAGCAAGGGCAAGACCAGCAAGCGCTGGCATATCAGTTGCTCGAATGTCACCGTAGAGCAAAGGAGCACATTATGGATCAAGTCTATGTAGGCATGACAGTTGAAGACGTAACCGGACCGATCGGAGTGGTCGAGTCGATCGAAGAAGATCCGACGACGGGCAATCCGCGCGTGATGGTGCGACGCGACGACGGCGATCTGCTGACGCTCGCTCCTGGCATGTACATGGTCGTGGGAGATGTGCTGCATATCGACGAGGTCGAAGAGGGCCAGGCTGGCATCGTGACTGACGCGACGACGGCCAGACATTCGGGCATCGCGGCAAACAGGTTCGATCCGCTGCGCACGCAGGAGCTACCGACAACCGACCGAGGCATGCTGCATACCGAGCAGGATCTCGCGCCGGGCGAGGAGCTGCGTATCCCGGTGATCCGCGAAGAGGCCGTCGTGCGCACGCGCGAGGTCGAGGGCGGCGGCGTGCGGGTTCACAAGACCGTCAACGAGCGCGAGGAGGTGGTCGAGCTGCCGACGCTGCGCGAAGATGTCGATGTCGAGCGCGTCGCGATCGGGCGAGTCGTCGAGGCTGCGCCCGAAGTTCGCGAAGAGGGCGACACGCTGATCATCCCCGTGCTGGAAGAGATGCTGGTCGTCGAGAAGCGGCTGGTGCTGAAGGAGGAGATTCGGATCACGCGCCGACGCAGCACCGAGGTGGAGCAGGCGCGGGTGGTGCTGAACGAGGAGCAGGTGACGATCGAGCGACTCGACGAGCGCTCCGCCGGTCGCTAATTCGATCGCGCACTGGTATGCCGTGGCACGGACTTTGCCATATGGTTATCGGGCTGATCAAGCCCATGATGAGAAGAGAGGCACAACGACATCTTAACGGTGGATAACCGGAAGGGAAGGAAGAGGTATGGCTAAGAACGTTGTAGGTCTGTTCGACAACATGAGCGATGCGGAAGCGGCAGTTCGTGATCTGCGTGACGCGGGGTTCCCCAGCGGCGACATTAGCTTTGTCGCCAACAATGCGGACAACCGCTACAGTATGGACAACACGAGCTACACCACAGCGGACGACACGGAAGCTGCGGAAGGCGCTGGCATCGGCGCGACCGGCGGCGCGGTGCTCGGCGGTCTGGCCGGTCTGCTGGTCGGCCTTGGCGCGCTGGCGATCCCCGGCATCGGCCCGGTGGTGGCGGCGGGCACGCTGGCGACAGCGCTCGGCACGACTGCGGTAGGCGCTGGCATTGGCGCGGCAGCCGGTGGTCTGGTAGGCGCGCTGGTGGGCGCGGGCATTCCTGAGGAAGACGCCCATGTGTACGCCGAGGGCATTCGCCGTGGCGGCGCGCTCGTCGCGGTGCAGGTCGCGACGGATGACGAGGCCAATCGCGCAGCCGACATCATGGATCGCCACAACGTCGTCGATATCGACGAGCGCGGCAGCACGTATCGCCAGAGCGGCTGGTCGCGCTTCGACGAGAGCGCCACGCCCTACACCGACTTCGACAGGAGCCGAACGGCGGGCACGGCGTATGGCAGCACGACCAATGTGAGCGGCACTGACTTCGACACGACGCGCACCGGCTACAGCAGCACCAACCTCGAACACGGCGGCGAAGCCAAGATTCCGATCATCGAGGAAGAGCTGCGCATCGGCAAGCGCGAGGTCGAGGGCGGCGGCGTGCGGGTCAACACCCGCATCGAGGAAACGCCGGTCAACGAGCAGGTGACACTGCGCGAGGAGCGGGTCGACGTGCATCGCAAGCCGGTCGATCGCCCAGTCTCGGATGCCGACCTAGCAAACCTTCAGGAAGGCACCTTCGAGGTCCGCGAGCGCTCCGAGGAAGCGATCGTCGACAAACAGGCGCGTGTGGTTGAGGAAGTTCACCTCAGGAAGGATGTCGAGGAGCACACCGAGAATATTCAGGATACGGTTCGGCGGACGGATGTCGATGTCGATCAGATCAGCAGCGAGCGCACCGTTGGCTACACCGACACCGACCGCACCACGACGGGCTTCAACCGCACAGGCACGGACGAGGGCGCGATCGAGCGCGGCGCGTCCAAGCTGGGCAACGCCGCCGAGCGTGGCCTGGGCGCAGACCTCGACCGCGACGGCGATGTTGGGCAGCGCGACCCGCGCAATAACTTCTAAGACTAACCTCCGATTGGCCGGGGACGCTCATCTCGTCAGAGATGGGCGTCTTTGGTTATTGCCTGCGGCCTTGATTGGCCTTGCGAAACGCGGCGGCAAGCGGACTCTCGGCCTCGTCGTCTTCGGGCGTGGAGTAGAAATGCTCTTCGGGGGCGGGCGGCGGCTCGGCCTCGGCTGCCTCGTCCTCGTCCCAATCCAGCGAGAGCGGCCTGTCACCGGCCAGCGCGATCAGCGCCTCGACATCGAGCACCGCCACCTCGATCGCCGCTGGAAAAGGCTGAAGCTCGTCCAGGGCAGCAACGCGGCGCAGCTCATCGTGCTCGGCGATGGCCTCGTCCAAGGTCTGCGGCAGGCGCTCAGGGGCGTCGGGCGCGGCGGCCAGAGCATCGCGCTCCTCCGCCGTGACGATGCCGGTATCCACCAGCACGATGCTCGCGCTGACACCAGGAAACGCCAGCGCCAGGATCGCGTACGTATCGCGAAGCTGCCGCAGCGCGCGGTGGAGCGCGCCCGCCCTGCGGCTGGCCTTGATCTCGAAGACATGAATCCGCGACTGACCATCCAGCACCACGGCGTCCAGCTCGCGGTACTTGCGCTGCCAGCTCCGCCCGATGCGCTCCTCGTACTCCAGAATGCGCCGATCGGAGAGCGTCAGGCGCGCTGCGAGCGTGTCGCGCACGACCGTCTCGACCTCGCCGCCGAAGAGATCGCGCTGTGAGGGTGGGCGGATCGCCCGCTGGTTGGCCCGCTGAAGCAGCATCTGCGCGACATGCCGCTGGTAGGCCGGATCGTCCTGGGTGATCAGGCGTGGACGATTGAAGCGCTGCATAGATTCCTCAGTTTCAAGTTTCAAGTTTCGCGTTTCAAGTTTCGCGTTGCAGGCCCTCACCCGGGCCGGGGTACCACGCCGGGTGCCATGCCCAAAGGGCACCCGGTCTGGCGCCCGCACGGCGCCCGTTCTTTATTCTTACGTCCTCGTCTTCCCGCCTAGCTCCTGTGCCCGCCGGTAGGCCGCCCAGATGCCATCGGCCATCACCGTGCGCAGGCCGCCGCGCTCAAGCGCATGAAGCGCCTCGGCTGTGGTGCCGCCGGGCGACGTGACCATATTGCGCAGCTCGGCGAGATGCTTGCCCGATTGCATCGCGAACGACACCGAGCCATGCATCGTTTGCAGCACTAGCTCTTCCGCCACGCGCCGGGGAAAGCCCATGTGTACGCCCGCGTCGACCATCGCCTCCAGCAGCAGAAAGCAGTACGCGGGGCCGGTGCCCGACAGCGCTGTCGCCATATCCAGATACTTCTCGTCGGCGACGTAGTGCTCTTTGCCGAGCGCGCCCAGGATCGTCGCCGCCATGCCGCGCTGCCGCTCGGAAACCGCCTCCGTGGCGGTCCATACGGTCATGCCCTCGGCGATCTGCGCGGGTGTGTTCGGCATTGCCCGCACGATCGCGGCATGGCTCAGCGTGTCGCGGAACGTGGCGATCGTCGCGCCCGCGATGATCGAGAGCACCAGGTCTTTGGTCTGAACCGCGCCGCGCAGCGTCGGCAGGACTTTGGGGAGCGTCTGCGGCTTGAGCGCAAACACAACTACATCGGCGTCGTGGGCGGCCTCGCGGTTGTCGTCGGTGACGCGAATGCCGTACTTCGTCTGGAGCGCTTCCCGGCGCTCGACGCGCGGCCCCGTGGCGATGATCTGATCAGCCGGAACCAGCTCCTCCTTGAGCAGGCCCGCGATCATCGCCTCGCCCATCATGCCCGCGCCGAGAAACGCGATCGTCACGTGTTGCAGCATATATCACCTGTCTGGTATCGTGCAGAAGACGTTGAGATCCACATGCACACGATTTAAAGCCGCGCATCGCGATCCCGAATCCAGCGGTTGAGGATCAGATCGCGCTTATTGGGCGCTTCCCGCCACATGCGCCGCAGATCCGGCACCTGTTTCCAGGCCAGCAGCAGCAGCACTCCGATCGGCGCCGCGACGGAGATCAGCGGGTAGCCGCGCCACCAGGCGGCTGCCGTCAGCAGCAGACCAGCCGCCACGCCCGTAAAGGCGAGGTTGCGGGTCAGCAGCAGCACCAGCAGCGTGCCGCCGACGATCAGCCAGGCCAGCGCCGGAAAGAGCACCAGCACCACGCCCAGGCCAGTTGCCAGGCCCTTGCCGCCCCGGAAGCGCAGCCAGAGCGGGTAGGTATGGCCCAGCACGGCGCACCAGCCCGCTGCCACAGGCAGCCACGCGGGGCCAGCGGCGCGCAGCGCGAGCAGCACAGCCAGCGCGCCCTTCGCCGCGTCCAGGCCAAGCGCCAGCCAGCCCCAGCCACGCCCGACATGCCGCATCACGTTGTGCGCGCCGATGTTGCCGTCGCCGAGCGAGCGAAGATCACGGCCAGCCAGGCGCGCAACCACGTATGAGAACGGGATCGCGCCGAGCGCATAGGCCACAAGCAGCACCAGCCACCACATTGCGCGCTCCTGCGTGCCGCCGCTGCCGTCGAGCGGCTACTTCGTGTCGTATCCGTCGGGATGAGTCGAGTGCCACTGCCACGCGGTCTGGACGATCTCATCCAGGCCGTACTGCGGCTGCCAGCCAAGCAGCGTGCGCGCCTTGGTATTATCGGCGTAGATTGCGACCGGATCGCCCGGACGGCGGCCTGTGTGCTCGACCGAAATATCGACGCCGCTGACGCGCCGGGCGGTATCGATTACCTCCTGCACCGACGAGCCTTGGCCGGTGCCCAGGTTGAAGATCTGCGATTGATTCTCGCGCATCAGGTATTCTAGCGCCTTGATGTGCGCGTCGGCAAGATCGATCACATGGATGTAGTCGCGGATCGCCGTCCCGTCGGGCGTCGGGTAGTCGGTGCCAAAGACCTTGATCACCGGGCTGCGGCCCAGCGCGGCCTTCATCACCAGCGGGATCAGATTCAGCGTCAGCGTCCAGTCCTCGCCGATCCTGGCGTCGAACGACGCGCCCGCCGCGTTGAAGTAGCGCAGGCTGGCGTAGCGCAGGCCGTGGCAGATGTCGAACCATTTGAGCATCTGCTCGACCATCAGCTTGCTCTCGCCGTACGGGCTTTCGGGATGGAGCGGGTTTTGCTCGCTGACCGGCAGCGTCTCAGGCGTGCCATAGACCGCGCAGGTGGACGAGAAGACGAAATAGTTGATCCCCGCCCGCTGCATGGCCCGCAGCAGCGAGAGCGTGGCGCAGACGTTGTTCTCGAAGTAGCGCTCCGGCTGCTCCATCGACTCGCCGGGCGCTTTGTAGGCCGCGAAATGGATCACCGCGTCGATCGCATGCTCAGCAAAGAGCCGATCGAGCAGCGCCTCGTCGCCGGTGCTGCCTTCGATCAGCGGCGCATCGCCGACGGCAGCGGGGTGGCCGTACTCCATGCTGTCCAGCACGATCACATCGTAGCCCTGCTCCCGCAGCAGCCGCGCGGTGTGCGAGCCGATATAGCCCGCGCCGCCTGTCACCAATACCTGCATGTCCTTCTTCCTTTCTTATGTCCACCTGATCGAGGCGAGTTGTCGCAGCCGCCCTCTCTTTGTGCGGCATAACCTGAGCGTTAAGCATAGCCGAAAACCGCCGTTTGCGCGATCACGGTTTGCGCTGTGAGGGCTGCGAGCATCTCGGCACACGAAGATGAACGCTTATCCGCTGGCGATCGTGACGTAGTGTGGTACGATCCTCAGAAATTGAAGCATGACCGGACAAAGAACAGCCCATGACCTACGCCCAACAGATTGCTACACAGCTCAACCTGCGCCCTGAGCAGGTCGCGGCCACGATCGAGCTCTTCGACGACGGCAACACGCTGCCGTTTATCGCCCGCTACCGCAAGGAGCGCACCGGCGGCCTGGACGAGGAGCAGCTTCGCGCGGTCGGCGGCGCGCTCGAATCGCTGCGGGCGCTGGACGAGCGGCGTCAGACGATCGTCGCCGCGATCGAGGCGCAGGGCAAGCTCACGCCTGAGCTGCACGCGCAGATCCTCGCCGCCGCCACGCGCACCGCGCTGGAAGATCTCTACCAGCCATACAAGGCCAAGCGCCGCACACGCGCCAGCATTGCCCGTGAGCGCGGCCTGCACGCTCTGGCCGATCTGATGCTGGAGCAGATTCGCACGCCACAGACGCTTGAGCAGCTTGCCGCGCCGTTCCTCAGCGCCGACGTGCCCACGGTGGAGGATGCGCTGGCCGGGGCGCGCGACATCGTGGCCGAGACGATCAGCGATCATCCGCAGGTGCGGCAGCAGACTCGCGACCGCGCCTTTCAGTGGGGCACGCTCCACAGCGATCGGATCGAAAAAGCCGACGATCCGCGCGGCGTGTACCAGACCTACCACACGTTCAGCGCGCGTGTCGACCGGCTGCGCCCGTATCAAGTGCTGGCGATCAATCGGGGCGAGAGCGAGGGCGTGCTGCGCGTGCGGGTCGTCGTGCCGGAGCGCGACTGGCAGGCGGCGATCACGGGCGTCTTCCGGCCCGACCGCCGCTCGCCGCTGGTTGAGCAGATGAGCCTCGCTATCGCCGATGCCGCCGATCGGCTGCTGCTCCCGACGATCGAGAGGGATGTTCGGCGGGCGCTGACCGAGCAGGCCGAGAGCCACGCGATTCAGGTCTTTGCCAGCAACCTGCGCGCGCTGCTCAGCCAGCCGCCCCTGGCGGGGCATGTGATCCTGGGCATCGATCCCGGCTTCCGCACCGGCTGCAAGCTGGCGATCGTGGACGCGACCGGCAAGCTGCTGACGACCGCGACGATCTACCCACACCCGCCGCAGCAGCAGCGCGCCGCCGCTCGCCAGACCTTGAACGACCTGATCGCGCGGCATCACGTCACGCTGATTGCGATCGGCAACGGCACGGCCTCCCGCGAAACTGAGCAGCTGGTCGCCGAGGTGATTCGCTGGCAGGCTGCCGTGCGCTACCTGATGGTGAGCGAGGCCGGCGCGAGTGTCTATAGCGCCAGCCCGCTGGCGCGCGCCGAGCATCCGGAGCTGGATGTGAGCCTGCGCGGCGCGGTTTCGATCGCGCGGCGGGCACAAGATCCGCTAGCCGAACTGGTCAAGATCGAGCCGCAGGCGATCGGCGTGGGGCTGTACCAGCACGATGTGGATCAGGCGCAGCTTGCGAAAGCGCTCGGCGGCGTGGTCACGGAGGTCGTCAACCGCGTGGGCGTCGATCTCAACACTGCGTCGGGGGCGCTCCTGACGTATGTCGCCGGGATCGGACCCAAGCTGGCGGAGCGCATCGTCAACTACCGCGACACGAACGGACGCTTCACTAACCGCGCGGCGCTGCGTAAGGTTTCCGGCCTGGGACCGAAAGCGTTTGAGCAGGCGGCAGGCTTTTTGCGCGTCCGCGACGGCGACACGCCCCTCGACGCCAGCGCGATCCACCCTGAGAGCTACCCGATCGCGCGATCGATCCTGGCGCGGGCCGGAATCGACGAGCAGACGCCGCTGCATGAGCGGCAGACAGCGCTCGAAAGCCTGCGCGAGTCACAGCCGCTTGAGGCGCTGAGCGCGGCGCTGGGCGCTGGCGTTCCCACGCTGATCGACATCTTCGAGCAGCTTGTGCGTCCGGGCCGCGACCCACGCGCCGATCTGCCAGCGCCGATCCTGCGCAGCGATGTTCTTTCGCTTGAAGATGTGCGGCCCGGCATGCTGCTGACCGGCACCGTGCGCAACGTCGTCGATTTTGGCGCATTCGTGGATATTGGCGTCAAGCACGATGGTCTGCTGCACCGCACGCAGATGCCGCGCGGCCAGCGGCTCAGCGTCGGCGATGTGATCGAGGTCGAGATCGTGGAGGTCGAGGCCGAGCGCGGGCGGATCGCGCTCAGGCTGCCGTCGGCAGGGTGACGCTTCCTGGACAGAGCGGCGAGAGGAGCAGGGCGAGAGCGATCAGGCCGATCGCTCTCCGGCGCTCGAACGCGAAGGCGTGCCAACTCTCAGCCGTGGCCGCGTACGACTCGCCGTATCCGTGCCGCCTGGGATCAGCCCGACGGTGACAAGCTGCACGTAGCGCTCAATATCTTCGCTGCTCTTGAGCGTGTTATCGGCGTATTCGAGCACCATCCCCAGCAGCGCGCCCAGGATCAGCCCAAGAATGCCGCCCGCCAGCATATTGATGCGCGTCATCGGCTTTGCAAGCCACGCCTGCTGCGCTGGCCTCAGCCGCAGACTCACGCGATCCTCGCCCTGCAAGTTGCGGTTCTCTTCCACCACCAGCGCGTTAAGCTGCTGGCCCACGGTGTTAACCAGATCGCTGGCAGTTGTGGGATCGAAATAGTCGGCCTCGATGACGATCAGCGAATCGTTCGGCTGCGGCTGAAGACGCACATACTCCATGAGCTGCATACCGGGCATGTCGAGCTTGAGCCGATCCGAGATGATTTGCATCTGGTCCGGGGTATAAATCAGGTTCACAAAGCCATTATAAATCGAGTTGGCGAACATATTGCCGCCCGTATCCAGCCGATTGAAGCGCACGACATAGGCTGCCCGCGAGCGATACATGGGCGTTTGAAGCTTTGAAAATCCGTAGGCCGAGACGACGCCAGCAACGGCGACCAGGGCGATGATCCACCATTGTCTGCGGATAATATTCACATAGTCTTTGAGCTGCATAGCATACCAGGCACCCCAGAGCGCAACGCGCCGCTCCCTGATGGCCTGCTACCCCTTTCGCTAACGTGTTCGGGCGGTATGGTACCATACTCTGCCATAGCGCGAGAATCGCCTGAACGAGGCGGTGGCTGATGCCGACGTGACGAGCCGCTGATGCACGCGCCGCGATACAGGGGCAATCGGCTCAAGCGCGATGCGCGAGAATCCAGGCCGCGTAGCGCCGAACGTACTCCCTGGAATCCTGCTCGCAGCCTCGCGCCACGGCGAAGGCGCGCTCGGCGTCGAGGTGCAGCACCAGGCGGAGCTGATCTTTGAACTGCTCGGAGAATCGCCCGCTGACGAGTCGCTTGAGGATCGCGTCGATCGCGCGCGCCTGCTGCTCCTGGCTAAGCGCACAATGCTTCAGGCGACGTGCGATCAACGCCCGTGCGCGGCCATGCCAGCAGCCGTACGTCTCGGCCTCAAGAAAAGCGACGCAGCGCTCGATCGCAGCGGGATCTTGGAGCAGCAGCCAGTCGGCAAGCGCATGCAACTGGACCTTGCTCAGCTCTTCGAGCGGGTCCCAGAACGCATTATCAACCGGGGTTGACCTGTGATGTTTCATACTGCTCCTGCGGAGAACAAAGAACAAAGGGACGAGAACAAAGGAACAAAAGAACAAAGGAACAAAGAACAGTCTTGGAACTTGGAACTTGGAACTTGAAACTTGAAACTTGAAACTTAGAACCGTCCCAGGGAAATGATTCAATCATCTGATGGCCGACGCCCGACCACGGTAAACAGCCGATCTTGTGGCATGACTGGCTCGAAGCTAAACTCGTGGTAGAGCCGGACATCCACAAACCCGGCTCGCTCGAAAAGGGTACGTGCCTGCGCCTGCGTGTAGGAGCGCGTCGCGGGCGCGCGGTGGTGCTGCTCCTGCGCCACGATCGTCCCATCCACAAGCACCTGGTAGAGATCCTCGGTATCCTCGCACTCGGTCGCCGGATCGAAGCGCGCGCGAGCCACCCGCCGGATCGTCGCGCCGTCCTCCGGTCGCACCGCCGACTTCTCCCACTCCCCTTCCAGCGGCTCGCCCGCGCTCCACAGCGTCATGAACGGCGCGGTCAGTATCCCGCCCGGCTCCAGGTGGGCGAAAAAGCGCTGCATGGCCTGCGCGACCAGCGCCGGGTCGAGCAGCAGTTGCAGCGAGCTGGACGGAACCAGGATCGTGCGGTAGGTGCGCGGCAGCGCCAGCGACTCCATCGTCTGCTCGTGCAGCCGGGGCGCGAGGCCGAGCCGCTCCGCTTTTTGCCTGCACAGCGCCAGCATCTCAGGCGAGTTGTCCATGCCGTCCACGTCGATGCCCTGCGCCAGGTAATCCAGCAGCAGCCGCCCGGTGCCGCAGCCGACATCGAGCACCGGCTGGCCTGATTGCTGGATCAGCTCAAGGAAGAAGAAGCGGTCGGGCCATGTGGAGGTATCGCCGCGCAGCAGATCCCACGCCTGCGCCATCAATCCGCTGTATTCATAATCGGCCTGCGCCATAGCCTTTTCCTCGCGGCCGTCCGCCTGATCTCAGATCGAAAGGAACACGAGCATTATCGCCGAGTCTGGGATGGGCCGCAACTAAACTCTATACATCAGCGCGTTTTAACCTGCTATTGACAAATCTGCTATACTCGATCTATAGTGTACACAGAGCATTCGCCGTGTAGCCATAGGCTACTTCTATCGAGTACAGCTACACTCCTTTGATCTGGCGTTAGCGGTATGTAGTGCCGCACGCCCTTGTGCATAGCCTGGCCGGACCGCGCTCACGTCCTCACGCGCCGTCGACGGCTCACCCCCCACAACCTTGTACGCCGATACTCATCGGCGCTTATCGTTTTGTCTGGACGCGCCCATTGGCGACGCATCGCCCGCCCAGCGCTGCGTGCGCCCGTACTTCATACCCCGCTCGCTGGTCTGTGCGACACGGTGCAGGCCATTACTCGCCTACGGAGGAAAATCAATGCACACACGTCGG
>DASUTC010000168.1 GCA_036374795.1 Herpetosiphonaceae bacterium | reverse complement strand
GCACGATCGGCGCTTTGAGGCCGAGCGCGACCATCCAGGCATCGAGCAGCCGCGCCGTCGTCTCGATCGCGTAGCCGTCGGGCGCGTCATCGGTCAGGCCATGGCCCGGCAGATCGGGCGCGTAGACGTGAAAGCCCAGCCCGGCGAGAAACGGGCCGACGCGCCACCAGCCGCGCGCGTTGCTGGTAACGCCGTGCCAGAGCACAAACGGCGGCCCGTGATCGCCCCATTCGAGATAGCGCCAGGCGATGCCGCCAGCAGTGACGTGCTGCTCCGTGGGCGATAGGCCGTCTTCGCAGCGCAGCCCGGTGACAATTTTCATGGCAGCCTCAGGCGAGAACAAGGGAACAAGCGAACAAGGGAACAAGGCAGTAACGAATGTAAGTCTTTGTTCTTTTGTTCTTTTGTTCTTTCGCTACTTCACAACGATATTGACCAGCTTGCCGGGCACGACGACGATCTTGGCGACCTGCTTGCCGTTCATGCTGGACTGAACCTTGTCGCTTTGCAGCGCCAGCGCTTTGATCTGCTCCTCCTGCGTGTCGAGCGGCACCGTGATGCGGTCGCGGACCTTGCCGTTGACCTGCACGACCAGCTCCAGCGCCTCGGCGGCGGTCAGCGCCGGATCGTAGGCGGGCCAGGGCTGCTGGTGAACGCTGAACTCGCCGCCGAGACGCGACCACAGCTCCTCGCTGAGGTGCGGAGCCATGGGAGCCAGCAGCAGCACCAGCGCGCGGATCGCCTCCTGCCAGGCATCGGTGCCGTAGACCGCCGTCTCGCGCGCCTTGTACAGCTCGTTGACGAACTCCATCAGCGCGGCGATGGCCGTGTTGAACGCGAAGCGCTCCAGGTCGTCGCCAACCTTCTTGATCGTGCGATGGGTGACGCGCCGCAGCGCTGTCGGGTCGCCGCCCGACGCGGAGGATTGGCCGCCTTTGGCCTCCTCGGTGACGGCGTTCCAGGCGCGGTTGATGAAGCGCACGACGCCCTCCATGCCCCGGCTGTTCCACGGCCCGCCCTGGTCCCACGGCCCGATGAACATCAGAAAGGTGCGGACGGCATCAGCGCCGTAGCGCGCAACCAGATCGTCGGGATCGACCACGTTGCCGCGCGACTTGGACATTTTTTCGCTGTCCTCGCCCAGGATGATGCCCTGATTGAAGAGCCGCAGCATCGGCTCGTCGAAGCTGACGAGGCCCAGATCGCGCATCACCTTGGTCCAGAAGCGCGTGTAGAGCAGATGCATCACCGCGTGCTCCGCGCCGCCGGTGTACTGATCGACCGGCAGCCAGTGCTTGCCGATCTCAGGGTCGAAGGGGGCCTGCTCGTAGTGCGGCGACAGATAGCGGTACTGGTACCACGACGAGTCGACGAAGGTATCCATCGTATCGGTGTCGCGCTCGGCAGCGCCGCCGCACTGCGGACAGGTCGTGAAGCGCCAGGTCGGGTGCAGCTTGAGCGGCGACTGGCCGGTCGGCACGAAATCGACATCTTGGGGCAGCGTGACGGGCAGTTGATCTTCCGGCACGGGCACCTCGCCGCACTGCGGGCAGTAGATCATCGGGATCGGCGTGCCCCAGTAGCGCTGCCGCGAGATCAGCCAGTCGCGCAGCCGGTAGTTGACGGCGGCCTTGCCTTTGCCGTGCGCCTCCAGCCAGGCAATCGCCGCTTTGACGCTCTGGCCCTGGTCTTTGCCCGCCGGAGTGCCGTCGAGCGGCCCTGAGTTGACCATCACGCCATCGCCGGGCCATGCCTCGGCCATCGTCCGCCCATCGAGCGCCGCGCCTTCGGGCTGCACCACAACGACGACCGACAGATCGTACTTGCGGGCAAACTCGAAGTCGCGCTGATCGTGGCCGGGCACCGCCATGATCGCGCCGGTGCCGTAGCCCATCAGCACATAGTCGGCGATCCAGATCGGAATGCGCTGATCGTTGGCCGGATTGATCGCATAGCCGCCGGTCCAGACGCCGGTCTTCTCTTTGTCGGTGCTGAGCCGCTCGATCTCGGTTTCGCGGCTGGCCTGGAGCTTGTACGCCTCGACCGCCGCGCGCTGCTCGTCGCTGGTGAGCTTATCGACCAGCGGATGCTCCGGCGCGAGCACCATGAAGGTTGCGCCCCAGAGCGTATCGGGCCGCGTGGTGAAGACCTCGATCGGATCGCCCTGCTCGGTGTGGAAGATCACCTGCGCGCCCTCGGACTTGCCGATCCAGTTGCGCTGCATGGTGACGATCCGCTCCGGCCACTCGACGCCGCTGAAATCGAGCAGCTCATCGGCGTAGCTGGTGATGCGGAAGAGCCACTGATCCAGGTCTTTCTTGATCACGGGCGTGCCGCAGCGCTCGCAGACGCGCTCCTCGCCCTTGACCTGCTCGCGGGCCAGCGTCGTATTGCACGACGGGCACCAGTCGACCGGCGCGAAGGTGCGGTAGGCCAGGCCCCGCTTGTAGAACTGAATGAAAAACCACTGGTTCCAGCGATAGTACTCAGGATCGCACGAAACCATCTGCTGGTTCCAATCGACCATCATGCCCATCGCCTTGAGCTGAGTGCGCATGTAGTCGATGTTCGAGTAGGTCCAGATCCTGGGATTGATATTCCGCTTGATCGCCGCGTTCTCTGCGGGCAGCCCGAAGGCGTCGAAGCCGATCGGGAAAAACACGTCGTAGCCGCGCATGCGCTTGTAGCGGGCGCTGGTGTCGCTGGGGCTGTACGCATACCAGTGGCCGATGTGCAGGTTGCCGCTCGGATACGGCAGCATCGTCAGGGCATAGTGCTTGACCCCCTCCGGGCGGGGATGGAACCGATAGATGCCGCTCTCTTCCCAACGCTGTTGCCATTTCTTCTCGGTAGCAACAGGCTCGTATCGCTCTGCCATTATGTCTGCTCCTCATCGAACAATGTTTCAAGTTTCAAATTCCACGTTTCAAATTCCACGTTTCAAGTTTCAAGCTCAACGTTCCGGGTGCCATGCCGGGGTACCCTTTGGGTCTGGCACCCGCATGGCACCCGGTTCTCGGTTCTTAGTTCTCCGTTTGTTCTTTGTTCTTCCTAAAAAACTACCCGCCTTTGCTCGGCCAGTTCGAGCAGCCGGTCGGCCAGCGCGCTCAGCTCATCGCGGCCTTGCAACGGCTGAAGCCACTGCTCAGGAATTGCGGAGTAGCCCCAGTAAGCTCCGGCCAGCGCGCCCGCTACCGCGCCCTGCGTATCGGCATCGCCGCCCGCGTTGACGGCGGCTTTCACGGCCTCCTCAAAGCTATCGTGTGCCAGCAATGACCAGACCGCGATGCGCAGCGTATCGAGGACGTAGCCCGTCGTGGGCAGCGTATCGGAGCGCACATTGGCGTGGATCGTTTCGAGCACGCGGGCAACCTCGGCGGCGGCTTTCGGCTCGCGCCGGATGCGCTGCGCGACACTGCTGACGGCCTCGGCGCTCGACATGCCGTGCAGCAGATGATGAATCAGCAGATTGACGGCCATGCTGCCGCTTCCGGCCTGCGGGTCGAAGTGCGTGATCAGCGCCTCATCGCGCGACGTATCCATCAGCCGACGCTGATCGTACAGGTAGCGCAGGGCGATCGGCGCGCAGCGCATGATCGTGCCGTTGCCCGCGCTCTTGCCGCTAAACTGCCGATGCGCTCCCAGCGCGGCGGTCGGCAGCATATTGCCTTTGGTCCAGGCTCTCAGCGCGGCCCGTGTGATCTCGCCGACATCTTTTGGATTGGTCTGGAGCCAGCCGACATAGCGCGCGGCAACGTCGTCGACATCCAGATCGCCACACGCGACCAGACTTTCGGCGAGCAGGCGCGCCATCGCGGTATCGTCGGTCGTCTCGCCGGGCTTGAGCTTCAGCCAGCCGCCGCCGATCATCTTGCGCAGCGGGCCGCCGTACGTTCGCGCGATGTCGAAGCGGCTCATAAACTCGACGGGACCGCCGAGGGCATCGCCGACGGCCAGGCCAACCAGACAGCCGCGATACCGATCTTGCAATGTCGTCATGCTTTTACTCTTTCTGCGCGATATAGATCAATCGGGTTGCCGCCGGATGCGGCGGCTCGTCCTGCGGCGTGCGCCGCTCGACCAGCTTCAGCCCGGCCTGCTCGATCGCAGCCAGCATCTCGTCGTCGCTGTGGGCGCGCTGCCGGTGCGTCTCCGAGCCGCGCTGCCAGATGTCGCTGGCGGCCTCGCGCGCAAACCAGATGATCCGCCCGGTCGCCAGGCGCGTATCGGCGGCGTAGCGCAGACGATTGAGCACCAGCAGATCGTCACGGTCGGCGGTGATGACATACTGCCCGGTCCATGCGGTCGTATACTCGTAGGGCGTGTTCACGTCGGCGATAACGTACCCGCCCCGGACGATCGACCGCGCCAGCGTGCGCCAGGCAGTGCCCAGGTCCGCGATCGACGTGAGATAGTTCAGCGTATCGTAGAACGCGGTCGCCAGCTCGCCGGGCTGCTCGACCGGAGCGCTACACAGATCGGCCTCATGCCACGCGATCCGGCCTGCTGGCTGCGGGCGGCGACGAGCCAGCGCCAGCATCGCCCGCGATCGATCGATGCCCTGGACGTGCCAGCCTGCCTGGGCAAAGGACACCGCAGCCGCTCCATCGCCACAGCCCCAGTCGACGACTCGCCCCTCGGCGACGCCGCGAGCGGCGAGCCAGCCGAGCGTCCAGCGCGCCATCCGCTCGCTCCAGGCTCCCTGGTTCATCTGCCGATAGATCGGCGCGTATGCCTCGTAGATCCCCCGCATAACAAAAAAACCTTCATCCCGCTCAGGGACGAAGGCGCGCTCCGTGGTACCACCCCGATTTAATGCGGATCCCACAGCCCAGCGCGGCCCGATCCTGCACTCACTCGTTGCGCTATAACGGGCGAAACCCGTCGCCGACTACCGCGTGTCCGCCTCACCGACGCTGCCCATGAGCGAGTTCGGCACCATCTTGCGATCTTCCACCAGCCGATCGCTCTCTGTGCGCGTGCTTACTACTCTCATGCGTCGCTTCTGCCGCAAGTGTACCACGCTCCAGATACCACAGCAACCGACCGTAACTTGCAGGGGTTTAAGATCGTTTACAGAAGTAGTACTGTAGTACTGTTACGAATCATGACCTGATGCGGAATCGCGGCGCATGTTTGGACGACGGCGGATGCGATCCTGTATCAGCGTGGGGATCGCCGGGGGCATCCCCGACCGACGGCGTGCTAGCAACATCGATCACGGGATAGACGATGAATTGGCTTCTCACACTCTGGCATAGTATTCGGCCAGCGCAGCGCCTGCACCTGCTTCTGCTGAGCGTCTGCCTCGTCGTAGGCAGCGGCGTCGGCTGGATCGTGGCGAACGGCATGACCTTCTCGATCAGCCGCCGCACCGGGCTGGTCATGCTCAGGCCGACAGCGACGCCGAGCGTTCTCGATCAGCACATCGATCTTACCGACCGCCGACAGGAAAACGCGCCAGAATCAGCGCAGACGACGCCAGCCGAGAAAAGTGTCACGGATATGGTGCTGGATTTCTTCGGCCTCGATTCGGGACCGTCCGCGCCTGCCGCCGAGCCAACGCCTCAGGTTGCGATCGGCGCGGTGATCGGCGTGGGAGTCGAGCCGACGACGCTGATTCGTCGCACGGGAGTGCCCGCCAGGGCCGCACCGGGCACCGCCGGATCGCCAACGCCGGGAGCGAAGCGCGCCACGCCCACGCCGCGCCGGGGCCGCACGCCAGGTCCAGCGGCGGGACAGCCCACTTCGACAGCCGCTCCGGCAACAGGCCAGGCAACGCCCGCCGCATCGCCCACGAGGAATCCCGGCAGCGGAGCGACCGCTCAGCCGACGCGCGTGCCCGGGCACGCGCCAGCGCCCACCAGCACGCCCAACAGACCGCCCTCGGACGATCGCCCGACACCGATCCGCACGGCGACACCACAGCCTGGATCGACCGCCACGCCAGTCCGCTCGGCAACTCCGCTGCCGCGCCCGACCGCCACGCCCATGCCGGGCAACACCGTCATTCCGGCGACACCCGCTCCGAAGCCTCCGCAGACGCCTGTGCCGACGCCAACCAGCACGCCGCGCCCCACGCGCACGCCTGTGCCAACCCCGCTGCCGGAGCCGACCGAGACGCCTGTGCCAACCCCGCTGCCGGAGCCGACCGAGACGCCGCTGGAGCCGACCAGCACATCCATCCCTGAAGCGACGACGACGCCACAGCCCGATCCAACCGATGAGCCGAGCCCTGAGGCGATCGGCGGCGAATAACGCTCAGCGTTTCGAGTTTCAAGTTCCAGGTTTCGCGTTCAGGCCCTCACCCCCGGCGCTGCGCTCAGCACCCCTCTCCAGGCCGGGTGCCCATGCGGGTGCCATGCGGGTGCCCGCTGGGCATGGGCCATGCCACCCGGTGCTTTGTTCTCCGCCGTCCCTCTCCGTCACTGCGCGCTCGCGGCCAGCAGCGCGCCTTCCAGCAGCGCAGTCACCACATCGCCGGGCAGCGGACGACCAAAGTAGTAGCCCTGGCCGCGCGTACACTCCAGCTTCTTGAGCTGTCTCAGTTGCTCGACGGTTTCAATGCCCTCGCCGGTGACGCTCAGATTGAGCGCCTTGGCAAACGCGATCACCGCGCGAACGATCGCCGTATCCTCGACGTTCAGGCCCAGCCCGGCCACGAACGAGCGATCGATCTTCAAGGTATCGACCGGAAAGCACTTCAGGTAGCCCAGCGAGCAGTAGCCGGTGCCGAAGTCGTCGATGGCAAGCTGAATACCCAGGCGTTTCAGCTCGCGCATGATCGCCCCGTTCCGCTCGCCGTCTTGCATCATCATGCTCTCGGTAATTTCCAGCTTCAGGCTGCGAGGATCGAGGCCGGTTTTACGCAGCGTAGCGGCAATCTGCTCGACAAGCTGCGGATGCTGAAACTGCCGCGCCGACAGATTGACGCTCATCACCAGCGGCGGCTCGCCCGGAGCCAGCATCTGCCACGCGCGCACCTGACGGCACGCCTGCTCCAGCACATGCTGACCGATCTGCATGATCAAGCCGGTTTCTTCCGCGAGCGGGATGAACTCGCCCGGCGACACACGGCCACGGCTGGGATGATCCCAGCGCACCAGCGCCTCGACCTCGCACATCTTGCCGCTGACGAGATCGACCACCGGCTGATAGACCACCGTGAACTCGTTGCGCTCCGTCGCGCGGCGCAGGTCCGTCTCAAGCGCCAGGCGCTCCTTTGCTCGCGCGTTCATGCTCGGATCGAAGAGCGCGTACTGCGCCTTGCCCTGCGTTTTCGCGCGGTACATCGCCAGATCCGCGCTGCGCACCAGATCGTCGGGACGGCAGTGCTCTGCGCTGCTGATGACGATCCCGATACTGACCGTAGTAAACACCTCGTGGTCGTCGAGCGTCAGCGGCGCGCGCAGAACGTCGTGGATACGCTCCGCGACATGCACCGCATCTTTGACATCGGAAATATCTTCGAGCAGCACGATAAACTCGTCGCCGCCGAGACGCGCCACGGTGTCGGCGGGCCGGACGCAATCATGCATCCGCTGGGCAACGGCGCGCAGCAGGTGATCGCCCACCTGATGGCCCAGGCTATCGTTGATCACCTTAAAATTGTCGAGGTCCAGAAAGAGCAGCGCGACGCTCTTATGATTGCGCTGTGCCCGCTCCAGGCCATGCGTCAGGCGCTCCATGAAGAGCACGCGATTGGGCAGATTCGACAGCGGATCGTGGAAGGCCAGGTATTGGATCTGCGCCTCGAACATCCGGCGCTCGGTGACATCGCGGGCGATACACACGATTTCTGGCGAGCGCTGGCGGCTGCTGATCAGACGAGCGTGTACCTCGGTATAGCGCAGCCTGCCGTGCTTATCCAGCAGCGCCAGATCGAACGATCCACGCTCCTGCCGCCGCTGGCGGATCGGCTCCAGCGCCGTCACCGTCTTGGCCCAGCTTCCAGGCTCGCTCAACTGCGCCAGCGACACCCCCAGCAACTCCTCGGCGGTATAGCCCAGCAGTTGCGTGCCATAGCGGTTGATCGAGGTCAGCGCCGCGTCGAGGTCGAGCGTAAAGATCAGATCGTTGGCATGATCGAACAGATCGTGGTAGCGCTCCTGCTCCTCGGAAACCTGCTGAAAGAGCCGCGCATTCTCTAGCGCGATCGTGGCATAGTCGGCCAGCGCCGCCAGCAGGTATTGATCGTGCTCCGTGAACTGGCGCGACTGTTCGCAGTTGCTCATGCCCAGCACGCCGATCGCCTCATGCCCGGAGATCAGCGGCACCTGGAGCAGCGACTGTGCCAGGAAGTTGGTCTTGAGCTTAAGACCGCCCTCCGCCTGCGAGCGGTGCAGGCGGAGCGGCTGGCGCGTGCGAACGACATGTCCGGCAAAGCTATCGTCGATCGGCACGCGAAAGCACTGCACACGATCCTCGCCCAGATTTTTAGCCGCGCGCAGGTACATCTCGCCGCTCTCACGATCGACCAGCAGCAGCATGCCCTCCTCGGCCCTGGTCAGGTACACGCCCGCCTCGACGATCCGCTGCAAGACCTGTTCGCGATCGAGCAGCGCCGTCACCGACTTACCGATCGCCGAGAGGATCGACTGTTCGCGCACGCGCTGCTGGAGCGTCCGATCCAGATCGGCCTTCTCGCGGCGCAGCCGCTGCTCGCGCATAGCGCGCTCCACGGCGACGACGACCTCATCGTCGGCGAACGGCTTAATCAAGTAGTTGCGCGCGCCGTAGCGGAACGCAGCGACCGCCGTCTGCTCGGAGCCGTGCGCCGTCATCAGGATCACCGGAATCGTCTCATCCAGCTCGGCGATCCGCTGCAAAAGCTGCAAGCCGGAGGCATCGGGCAGTTGGAGGTCAAGCAGAATCAGATCGGGACGGCTGCTGCGCACCTGCACCAGGCCATCCCAGCCGGTAGTGGCGACCTGTACGGCATAGCCGTGCTGGGGCAGAATACTATGCGCTAGCAGCGAGGCGACGTGCTCGCTGTCGTCGATCACAAGAATATGTTCCATCGTTCCGGTTCCTCGCTCCCTGGAGCCTGCTTGGCCGATGCGACAACCTCTGATGAGCCGGGCACGCGGCGTGCGGCGCGGCAGTTCGATTCGCACGTCGTATAGTCGTTGGTTCTATCTTGCATGAAAGGATTGAGGAGCTGCTCTCTACCGCATGAGATGGGAGTCCTGCCTCGTAGATTCACTACTATGATTACTCTACCAGGATCGTATGACAAGCGCTAGTAGAACCAATCAGCGGTGAGACACATGGACGCCTGGATACGCCACAGGTGGATCGAGTTCTCGCGGATGGCTTAATCCCGCGCTGAGGATGCGGGGATACTCTACACCGCGCAGCTATGGGGCGCGTCGTACAAAGGTCTGAATCTCAGACGATGATCGATTGCCGCCTCGGTGTATAATCGCTGCATGTCGTAAAGTCCCACGTTTTCTAACGCAATGTCAGTCCAGGGCTTGGGCACCCCACATCATGCTCATCCTGTCACCGATCCAGACAGACAAGGCTTATCCGGAGGATCATCTCACATGGCAAAGCGTAACCCCGCCCCACCTCATCCGTTCCCGACCTGGGATGCCACAAATCCGACAGAGTCGCTCAAGGGTGTCTATGAGTGGGCAGCCAAGAATGGACAGGATCAGATCAGGTGGTATCAAGAGAAGAAACGGTCGAAACGACGAGGCTCGCTCTGGATACGCGCGCTCTCAATCCTGTTCGTTGCCATCGGCGGGCTGTGTCCACTCATCGATGCTACCGACCTCTTTGCAGATAGCACCACCTGGCTAAGCGGAACAAGCTTAGGCCAATGGGGCTACGTCTTCTTAGCGCTAGCCGCCGCCTTGATCGGCTATGATCGATACTTCGGCCTATCGACGGCCTGGATGCGCTTTATCGTCACACAGCTCTCGATCGAGCGGGCGCTCAAAGAGTTTCGGTACGACTGGCTTATACTGCTGGTTCAGCAAGACTCGACCGAGATGAACATTCCTGTGCTGCTCCAAAGAGCCAAAGATTTCACCCTCCAGGTAGAGAACCTCGTCAGACAGGAAACGGATAGCTGGGTTCTGGAATTTCAGAGTAATATCGCTCAATTGGAAAAAGTGCTAAAGACCGAGGCCGAAGCACGCAAGCCTGGGAGTATCAGAGTCGTCGTGGCAAATGGCCGAGATTTTGATAGGGTCTGCATACGGATGAACGATGCCCAGGTGAAGGAACTCGTCGGTGTGACCGAAGGCATCATCGATGGCGTTCCGCCGGGACGATACGAGATCGTGGTTGTCGGCAAGAAAGGCAGCGCCGAGCCCAGAGCCGCGAAAGTTGTCGAGGTGCAAGCCGACGCAATGGCATTGGTCGAGCTGGCCTTGCCGACTCCTGTGGCTGTGCCGATCCCCTAGGGCGCTGCGGGCGCGGAGAGCTGCCCGTGAGGCTGGCTGGTAAACCAAGAGAACCGTCATCCCCCAAGGAGTACATATGCGCTATCGATGCTGCCTGGCTCTTCTTGTCGTCTTGCTCGGCGTGCTGGGTGCTTCCACGGCGGCGGCGCAGACCACCACACCGCCAGCATCCACGCCGACCACAGGAGCGGCTGGCACGCCCGTGGCATCGCCCACGGCGATCGATGCTCAGGCGGTTCTGAAGCGCGCCGACGATGTTGCAGCCCTGGCGAAGGAGGCGGCGGAGCAAACGAGCAGAAATGCCGATCTGATGGAAAAACTGGTCTGGTTCTTGGGGATTGTCGTAGCGCTGGTCGGCGGCACGTTCGGCGTATTCGGCATCAAAACCATTCGTGATATACGCACCAGCATGCTCAGCACGGTGAAAGAATCGCAAACAACGCTCGACGAATACAAAACCAACCTGGAATCCTCGCGCGCTCAAATGAAGGCCAATATTCAGGAGCTAGACGCTGCCCGACAGCTTCTTCAGACCATGCAGCAGCAGCTCGATACTACGCAACAAGAGCTTAATCAGCTTGGCGTCTCGGTGAAGCGCCAGTTTGCCGCCACCCAGGCATCGCTCAAGATGATGAGCCTGGGCAATCAGCGGTTTAGCGAGGGCAACTACGACGAAGCGATTGCCGCCTACCAGCGCGCGCGCAGCCTCCAGCCGAACGATCCCGAAGCCAACTATCGCCTTGGACGGGCCTACAGCAACGCCGGACGTTACGGCGAGGCGATTCAACTGCTCAAAGAGGCGCTGAAAGCACGTCCGGACTTTGCGGAAGCCACGATGGAGCTTGGACTGGCCTATCGTCGGCAAGCCGACCAGGCGACGAGGGCGGAAGAGCGCGCGGCCAGCTACCGCCAGGCCGAGGATTATCTCAAACGAGCGATCACGTTGCGCCCGGACTTTGAAGATGCCTTAGGCGTGCTCGGCGGTCTTTACCGGCGAACCAGGCGCTACCAGGAAGCGCTGCAATATTATGGACAGGCCACGCTGGTCGATCCGAACTCATCCTATGCGCTAAGCAATGTTGCAAGCCTCTCCTGGTTTCTGGACGAGATCGACAATGCCCGCCGTTACTTTGTGCGCGTCGAGGAGGTTGCAAGTAGCCGCATTTTGATCGGACGCGAGCCGATCTACTGGGATTTATACGATCGTGCCCTGGCGCGGCTGGTGCTGGGCAAGCAAGCTGAGGCAGTGGAAGATTATCGACGCGCGATCGAGCTAACACCGCACGCTGAGAATATAGGCAGCGTCCTTGATACTATGCGCTTCCTGATGCAGGCGAAACGGCCAATTGAAGGCCTGGATCAAGCGCTCGCTCTGATCGAGTCGCGGCTCCAGGTACATTGAACGTTTCGGCTAGCGGCATAAGGACACCGACCACCCAGACGCACGCGAAAGTAACCTTCGAGGCTGATCATCCTTCGGAGCAACACCTGACAAAGCATAGATAGGGAACACGATGATGCGGATTGGCATTGTAGGCCATCGATTTTTTAGTCGGCCAGACGCTGCGGCATTCGTTACTCAGCAATGCCTGACTATTTTGCGGCAAGCGCAGGCCGCATACGCTGATGTCACAGCGCTGTCGGCCATCGCCGAAGGAGCAGACTCTCTTTTTGCGGAAGCTGCGCTATCGCTGAATATTCCGCTTGAGATCGTGCTTCCCTTCGAGGAATATGCTGCTGATTTTACAGGTACCATGGCAACAGCGTGCTATGCTCGGCTGCGTCGAGCGGCCTGTAAAGAAACACAGCTCGCGTACATCAGCCGCTCCGAAGAAGCCTACGTTGCGGCTATGCACTGGGTAGTCGCACACTCCGATGTGCTTATTGCAGCCTGGGATGGCGGGCCTGGTCGTGGCAGAGGTGGTACCGCCGATGCGGTGAGACAGGCCGTGCTTAGCGGACGGGATTGGATTCACTTAAACGTGGATGACCTATCGACCACCTTCCATGTGAGGCAACCATCAAGATATGTCTTTGAAAGGTAGGCTGATCATGATAGCCCAGAGTAAACGCTCTATCAGAGCGCGGCGGCGATCAGGCTTAAATCAGTTTATCATTATCGGTTTGATCGTTCTTCTCATATGCGCAATGATCACAGTGACGTACCTGTCGCAGATTCTTGTGGAGCGCGATGCCTTTACCTTCAATCCACCGCTCAACGTATCCACGCCAAAGGAACAGTACGAGATCGCGAAGCTCGCAGCAGAGATTCGGCAAATCCGCAGTGATACCAGCGGTAGCCTCTTCTGGCTCAAGCTGATCGCCCTGTTCGTCACCGTCGGCGGGGCGGTCGGAGGCTATCTCGTAGGACAGAGCCAAATAACACATGAGCGTTTGAACTTCGAGCATCGCAAAGATGTAGACGCCACCTATCAGGGAATCGTGCAGGAGCTATCGAGTACAGAGCCGATTCTCCGATCGGCGGCAGCGGTCAAGCTCGGCTCGATTCTCAAAGCCTTTCCCGTCGAATGGAACGTAAAGGATGAGCGACGGGACGAGCTGATTCAGCTAACCAAACAGGTCTTAGCGGCTGCATTATCCATCGAAGAAAACGATAAAGTCTTGAAGAGCCTGACCATTGCGCTCGTGCTGCACAAACCCTGGGAAAACAGCTCGACTGACAAGGAGAAGCAGCGCCTTGGCGATGTACGAGAGCTTGATCTCTCTGGAGCAAATGCCTGTGATGCCTACTGGGCACGAGTCGATTTTTCGTATACCGACTTTTATCGAGCAAATTTAGAGCTGGTATCATTCCGCAAGTCTATACTTCAGGGCGCGCAGTTCCGCGAGACGAAGCTAAAGGACGCGGTGCTCATTGAGGCAAATTGTGAGGGTGCCAATTTCAAGCTAGCAGACTTGCGCGGCGCGGATTTCAGCCAGGCCAGGCTTTTCAAGGCCAACTTTGAAGGGGCGAAAGTGCATGGCGTCAACATGAGCGGCGCTGAGCTTGGTGCTAATCCCAATGTTAAGGTCGATACCTCTGAAAAAGGCGATGGCTCGCAGATGGTAGACTTTGCAGATTGGCTTGCCGCGCATGCCGCAGACATCACACGAAGAGCTTAAAAAACCATCTCAGTTGGCGCAAAACACGACCCGGCAGGCGCAAGCAGATGTGCCAGCACCGCGCACGCCCCACACAATCAGATGATCTCCACGATCGCATTGTGTGGGGCACGCAAGGAATGCACATCTTCGCTAAGGCGCAGCCTCACGGTCACGTCTGGCGCGGGCGCATGTACACCGTCTCGCCGCCCTCAGGCCGCTCCTTTTCGATCTCGCCCTGGTAGGCCAGCGCCTCAAGGTGCGTCTTGGCCTCCTCGGTCGAGCAGCCGACCTGCTGCGCCATCTGCTCGACCGAAAACTGCTCGTTGGGATGCTCCCGCAGATAGTCGAGCATCCGCTGCGCGGTCGGTCCCAGCTCCTTGCTCGAATGGGGAATTCCAGACATAGCACCACCTCCTGATCGTCACTCCTTGTCAGAGCACAGCCCATGCCAGTGCTTGACCCAACGCACGGCCCGTGCTACAGTCGAGCGCATGTCGTTTGAAATCAACCTCAAGCCCGGTCGTGAGCGATCGGTGGTCCAGCGCCACCCGTGGATCTTTAGCAGCGCGATCACGCCCGGCGGTCGTGTGCCGCCCGATGGCGCGGTGGTGGACGTGCTGAGCAGCGGCGGCGACTGGCTGGCGCGCGGCACCTGGAGCGGCAAATCGCAGATTCAGGTGCGGCTCTGGACCTGGAGCCAGGACGACGCGGTCGACGGCGAGCTGATCCGGCGGCGGATTGCCCAGGCGATCGAGGGGCGTCGCGCGCTGGCGAGCGATCCCGCGACCAACGCCTACCGCCTGGTCTTCTCCGAGTCCGACGGCCTGCCCGGCCTGATCGCCGACCGCTACGGCGACTACATCGTTGCGCAACTGCTGACCGTCGGCGCTGCCATGCGCGCTCAGCCGATCGTCGAGGCGCTGGTTGCGCTGATGCAGCCGCGCGGCGTCTACGAGCGCTCCGACACGGATGTTCGGGCGAAGGAGGGGCTGGAGCCAGCCGCGCGGCTGCTGTGGGGCGAGGCTCCCGCCGGGCCGATCGAGATTCTGGAGAACGGCCAGCGCTATCTGGTCGATTTTATCGGCGGGCACAAGACCGGCGCGTACCTCGATCAGCGGACCAACCGGCGGCGGGTGGCGGCCTACTGCCACGATGCCGACGTGCTCTCGTGCTTCTCGTACACAGGCGGCTTCGAGCTACAGGCGGCAGCCGCGGGCGCGCGCAGCATCACGGCGATCGATAGCTCGGCAGAGGCGCTGGAGATCGCCGCGCACAACTTCGAGCGCAACGGCATCGCGCTGCCGGTCGAGCGGATCGAGGGCAACGTCTTTAGCGAGCTGCGCCGGTTTCGCGCCGAGGGCCGCAGCTTCGACGTGATCGTGCTCGATCCGCCCAAGTTCGTGCAGCAGCGCAGCCAGCTTGAGCGCGCCAGTCGCGGCTACAAAGACATCAACCTGCTGGCGATGCAACTGCTGCGGCCTGACGGCATCCTGGCAACCTTTAGCTGCTCCGGCCTGGTTTCGATCGACCTCTTCCAGAAGATCGTCTTTGGCGCGGCGGTCGATGCCAGGCGCGGCGTGCAGATCTTGGAGCGGCTGATGCAAGCGCCCGATCATCCGGTGCTGCTGACGTTTCCCGAAGCCGAGTACCTGAAGGGCTTGATCTGCCGCGTGGTCTGAGCGGACGCGCTGCGCGGCCTACATTGGCCGTGGCTGCGGATGAACGTCGATCTCGTCGGCCTCGTGCAGCGCCAGCACCTCGCGCGCCCGGTGGACCTCGGCGGAACTGCGCGCCGTCACGCCCAGCACGATCTGTCCCGCTTCGAGCGCCTGGCCGTAGCGCCGCGTGCGCTCCTGAGGCACGCCCAGCGCGACGAGATGCGCTACCCGCTCGCCGAGCGCCGATCCCAGCGCCGCGCCGCCGATCGTCGTTGCCAGCACGCCGACGCCGAGAAACGGACCAAGCGCCGGGATCGAAAAGAGCGCCAGACCGCCGAGCAGCCCGGCCAGACCGCCGAGCGTCCCGCCGATCGCCACATCCTCGCCCGTCTCTTCGGCCTCACGATCCAGCTCCACGACCTCTTCGGGCGATGCCTGAGTGGCATCGCGGTGCAGCACCACCGAAAGCTGCTCTTCGGCAAAGCCCTGCTGCTGCAAATCCCGCACGGCAGCCTCCGCCCGCGCCTGATCGTCAAAGATCGCCACGATAAGCTGCGTCTGATGCGGCGATGGTGGTTGCATGTCTGTCATCATACTGCCTCCAGCAACGATGTGATCTCGTAGTCGTCAGGCCGGGGGTCTGGAGGAGTCCCCAGATATTCCTCATCCTGAGCCGACTCCAAAAATGTCTCCTGACCATGCTCTAGGGTTCTGCTTATTAGACAGCGCCGCAAGGACTATGCCGCGCGTTGTTTCAGGCGGCGACGGCGTGTATAATCGCACTGCCAGAAGTAGGGATTTCATGCCTCAACGCCAGATCTTTTGCGCCGCGTACCGCTGCGGCAAAACCCAACGCCTTGTGGATGTTGCTGCCGCCGCGCTGCGTTCCGGTATGCCGCACACCCAGATCCTCGCGCTTGCCGTGCATCGTCCGGCAGCCGCCGTGCTGCGCGAGATGCTCCACGCTGCTACCGGACGCGACATTCCGACGACGACGCTACGCCAGCGCGCGCTGGCGATCCTGCAAGACACGCCCGCTGCGGCTCAGCTTCCATCGGGCTGGAGCGAGGCGGCGCTGCTGTCGGGGATCGATCGGCGCCGCCTGATGCGGCAGGCGTGGGCGCGTGTGGGCGCGGAGCACCCGTCGCTCTTTGCGCGGCGCGGACATCAGCCGGGCGCGCTCGATTGGCTGGCGCTGCTCTTCGATCGCTTCAGCGATTGGTGCGGTACCGCCGATCCGCATCGTCTGCCCGATCTGCGCCCCGCCGACGCAGGCTTGGCCGAGCTATGGCACGCCTATCGCGCCTACCTGCATCTCTGCCGACAGCACGGCGTTGTCGCCTTCAACGAGGTCTTCAACCGCGCGGTCGACGCGCTGCGCGTGCCTGAGGTGCGACAGAACCACACACGCCACCTGCTGCTGCTGGACGATCTCGATCTGTGGCAGCCCGCCGAGCTGCTCTTTGTCGCGGCGCTGATCGGGCCGCAGAGCGATGTGTACGCGGCCTGCGCCAACGCGCCGCACGCCGACAGCCCCCTAGCGCTTGAGCGGCTGCTGCATCGCTGGACGATGCGGCACGCGCTCCAGCCTGTGACGATCGACGCGGCAGCGCCGCCCGCGCCGGAGATGAGCGTCGGCGAGTACGCCACGCCCGACGCCGAGGCTCATGCCATCGCACGCCGGATCGCCGCCCTTACGCGCGCCACAGGCCAGCCCGACGACGCTGCGATCGTGGCGTTCGATCCAGAGCTGGTGCCGCTGCTGCAACGAGCGCTGCCGCAGTATGGCCTGCCGGTTCAGGGCCAGACCCCGCGCGATGGCTATACGCTCGCGCTCGCGCCGCTGGCCGTCGCCGGACTCAAGCTGCTTACCGAGCAGCCGCTCACGCCAGCGGAGACGATCGCGCTGCTGCAACATCCTGCGCTTGGCCTGAGCATCGCCGATGCACACGCTGCGGTCGAGGCGGTCGAGCAGCAGCGCTTCCAGCCGTTCGCCCTCGACGATCAGCGCTGGCCCGCCGCGCTCTCCGCCGCCGGACGCGAGCGCCTGACGGAGATGCGATCGGCCACCGCAGCCGCGCGCACGGACGATCAGCCGCCGAGCGCGCAGATCCAGCGCTGGCTGGCGCGTCTCGATCTGGATGCCCGCGCCTGGGAGCAAAGCGCTACCGTGCTTGAGCCGTGGGCCGTCATGATCGACCGGCAGCACTGGACGCGCCTGCTGGACTTCTTGCGCCAGTCGGAGGCGCTCAACGCCACGCTCGGCACGCCGCTGACGATCGCCGATGCGGTCGAGGTCTTCACAGCGGCGCAGGCGCTGATCCCGCCGCAGGGCCAGCCTCACGCCCACGCGATCCCGATCTGGCAGCCGTCGGCGCTGGGTGGCTGCACCGCGCGGCTGGTCTTTGCCGCCGGATTGCACGAGGGCGCGCTTCCACAGCCGATCCAGCCGCTGCCGCTGGCCGACGATACCGCGCTGATCGAGGCGTTCGGCGCGCTGCCCGGCTTTGTCGCGCCGCAGCATCAGGATCGGGCTGCCGCCTGGGAGCGGGCCACGCACGATCTTCAGCGTGTCGTCGGGCGAGCGTTGGAAGCGATCCATCTATCGTACAGCCGTACCGACCGCCAGGGCCGCGCGCGGTTGCCGTCGCCGGTGCTGGCCGCGACGATCGGCGCGTCGCTCGACCGCCACGGACGGCTTCAGTGCGCCGAGGGTCGCCCGCCGGTTGAGACAGCGCTGCCCGACGAGCGCGCCGACACGACCTTCACGCTGTGGCCGCAATCGTTTGTGACGGACAGCCTGATCGCAACGCAGCCGTCGCTCGACCTGCCGCCGCTGCCGGTCGAGTCGCCGTTTCAGGTCAGCCCCTCGGCGCTCGAAGATTATTTCACCTGTCCGCGCCGCTGCTTCTACGCCCGCATGCTCGGCCTGTACGACGTGGTTTCGTCGCCGCGCCAGACATTAGGCCAGGTGGTCCACGACGCGCTCAACGATCTGCTGCACGAGTCGCAGGGCGCTGCGATCGACGAGACTGGTGCCCGCGCGCTGGTCGCCCGCCACTGGATCGCCGACGACCACCGCTGGGGCTCGCGGCTCAAGCAGATAGTCTTTCGCCAGTTGGCCGAGCAGGCGGTCTTAAACTATGCGCGCTACGAGGCCGAGCGCGCCGAGCACACGACGTTTCTCGGCGGCGAGCTGCGCTTCCACTGGCCGCTCCCCGACATCGACACGATCATCACCGGGCGGCTCGACCGCATCGACCGCAGCGCGGCGGGCCTGCACGTGATCGACTACAAGCTCGGCCAGCACAGCCCGTCGATCAACGATCTGCTGGGCGAGTTCGTGCCGCCGCGCGATCCGCAGCAGGCAGCGGCGTGGCGGCCCGGCGATATTCAACTGCCGGTGTACGCGCTGGCGCTTGAGCAGGGCACGATCGAAGGGCTGGAGCTACAACCCGGTGAGCGCGTCGCGACCATGACGCTGGTCTATCCGCTCGCGCTCTACGGCGACAGCGGCAGGCTCAGCGCCAGAGGACGGCGCGAAATCAGGCTGATCGACCACCGTGACGAGGCATGTCCGGCGTGTGCCGCGCAGCCGGAGCGCAGCCCGAAAACTGGTACACTGTGCCGGGAGCAGCTTGCCGCTGTCGAGCAGCGCGTGCGTGAGGCGGTGCTGCGTATGCGCGCCGCTGAGTGGCAGCCTGATCCGCGTGAGGGCAGCCAGACCTGCGCGGGCTGCGCGTTTCGCCCGATTTGCAGCGATCCGCAGTAGCCGCGCTTGAGCAAGGAACGATAGACGGTTTTGGAAGAGCGAGTTATTCGATCGCGACGATTCGCGCAGTGGGCAGGGATGCGGCCCAGGATCGTGGGCACGTTTGGCCTACTGCTGACGCTGTGGTTTGCGCTGTTCGGCCCGGCGCTGGCGCAGAGCACACCGCCCGCCGTCGTCGATCTGACGCTGGGCACCTCCGCGCAGGGACGCCCGATCAGCGCCGTTCGCATCGGCAACGGCCCGCGCAAGCTGGTGCTGGTCGGCGCGACGCACGGCTTTCCTGAGCGCAATACCTTCGAGCTGGTAGAGCAGCTTGCCGCGCACTTCCGCAACGATCCCGCGCTGGTGCCGTCGGGCGTGCGGCTGTACATTATCCCGCTGCTCAACCCCGACGGCCTCGCGCTGGGACGGCGGCAAAACGCCAACGGCGTCGATCTGAACCGCAACATGGACACCAGCGCCGACGCCTGTCCTGAGAACGATTGGAGCCAGCGCGTGTCGGGCGCGTACGGCATCGTCTCCGATACCGGCGGGCCGTACAGCGAGTCGGAGGTCGAAAGCCGCCTGATCCGCGATTTTCTGCTGGACGCCGACGGCGTGGTCTTCTTCCACTCCAACGCGGGCGTCGTCTTTCCGGCGTGCGATCACCAGCCATCCATCGCGCTGGCAAAGATCTTTGCCGATGGCGCGGGCTATGCCTTCCTTCCCAAGTGGGATCGCTACCCGATCACCGGCGGCATGCACGATTGGGCGGGCGGCCTGGGCATCGCCGCGATCACGCCTGAGCTGGTCACGGGCGATCAGCCGGAGTTCGCGCAAAACCTGGGCGGCATTGAGGCGCTGCTGCGCTCCGCCGAGGGCCTGCTGCCACCGCCGCAGCCGCAGACTATCGGCGGCTTTGCGGTTCAGCCGATTATCTGGCGGGCCTGGCGAGCCTGGGGCGGCGAGAATCTCTTCGGCATGCCGCTCGCGCCGCCGGTCGAGACGGGCGACGGCTGGACGCAGCTTTTCGAGCGGGCGATCTTTGAGTACAAGCCCGCACAGAGCGATACGACCGCCGTGGTGCAGATCGGTCTGCTGGGACGGCAGTTGTTCGATCCGGGCGTGCTCGTGCCCGAAGCGCCACGACCCGACGCGCGCTTCTTCGCGGAGACGCAGCACAACGTCGGCAGCCTCTTCGCCGACTTCTGGCAGATCAACGGCGGCATGCCGATCTTTGGCCTGCCGCTGGCCGCCGAGGAGCAGACCATCGACGAGCGCGGCGCGCCGATCGTGCGGCAGGTCTTCGAGCGCGCCGTGCTTCAGCGACCGCTCGACGCTACCAGCGTGCTCGATGTGCGGCTCGCGCCGCTTGGCCGCGTCCTCTGGGCACAGGCCGATGCGAAGTCGCCGGAGTCCAGCGTGAGAGTGCGGTGATGCGCCGTCAGGCCGGGGGTGTGGGGTGGCCCCATCATTATTTTCTCCCCCTCTGAACAAAAGAACAAAGAACAAAGAACAGGGAGGTCGGCTTGCTTTGTTCTTTGTTCCGCTGTTCTTTGTTCTGTCGTCTCCCCGCGCGGCATAGCTCTTGCGGTACAGCGATCGGAAAAAGTGAGCGAGAGTTATGAGCCGCGAAACAGAGCGACGCTCGATGATCCGCGAGCAGCTCCAACGCCGCAATATTCACGATGAGCGAGTCTTGCACGCGATGTCGGTAGTGCCCCGGCACATGTTCGTCCCGTCCGAGCTGGACGAGCACGCCTACGCCGACAATGCCCTGCCGATCGCCGAGAACCAGACGATCTCGCAGCCATACATCGTCGCACTGACCGTGACCGCGCTTCAGTTGCAGGGCCACGAGCGAGTGCTGGAGATCGGCACCGGCTCAGGCTACGCGGCGGCGGTGCTGGCGCAGCTTGCCGCCGAGGTCTGGACGATCGAGCGTCACCGATCGCTGGCTGAGGGTGCGGCGCGACGACTGGCCGAACTGCGCTATACCAACGTGCATGTGCTGCTTGGCGACGGCACAGGCGGGCTGCCCGAACATGCTCCCTACGACGGGATTGCCGTCGCCGCCGCCGGGCCGCATGTGCCCCGGTCGCTGCTCGATCAGCTCGCGCAGGGCGGTCGGCTGGTGATCCCGATTGGCGACCGCGACGAGCAGCGGCTGCTGCGCATCGTGCGCACGCGCGACGGGCTGCGCGAGGATTCGCTCGGCCCGGTACGCTTCGTGCCGCTGGTGGGCCGTGAGGGCTGGCAGGACGAGGGCGAGTAGCCGCAGCACAGCGAAGCTGGCGTATCCGCCGCATTCCCCCGCTGGCGGAGCTGCCACAAAATCGACAGCCGATCGCGCGTTTTGCCGCCTCCAAGTCGGTATAATGCACATCGAACCGGAGCAAGTACTCGATCGCCCTGCCCAGAGATCATCTGCACAGCAAGCGATTGCGTAGATCACCATCCATCGTGTCCCGCCGAATGTTGCGACGATCACCTGAGGATAGGCTTACCTGTAGCATGGTCGCCGTGGATCAGCACGGCGGCGAGGATGAGATATGCACCATCAACCATTGGCTCGGCACATTCAGGAGCTTCAGCGGCAGGTTGCCAGCCTTCATCGCCAGATGAGCGCGGCGCATGCGCGGCAGGCGAGCGCCCTCGCGGCGCTCTTTGCCACGATCGGCACGGCGCTGGAGAAGCTACGGCAGATCGAGACGAGCCAATCGTCACAGGCGGATCGATCCTCCACCCACGAGCATTTAGGTCGAACAACCGGCAATGGACACGTGCGGGCGGCGCTGCCAGCAGTGGACTCGCAGCCGTATGTGGTGGGGCTGGAGCGTACAGCCGCTCTTACCGAGAGCGAGCAGGCCCGGCGCTACCAGCCCCAGATCATGCAGATCATCACCGACAACGCCACTGCGGGCCTGTTCATGATGGATGCGCAGGGCCGCTGCACGTTTATGAATCCCGCCGCCGAGCAGATTACGGGCTACACGTTTGCGGAGATCGAAGGCCAGATCCTGCACGACATGATTCATCACACCCACCCTGATGGCACGCCCTACCCGATGGCAGAGTGCCCGATCGACCGCGCCCTGCCGCAGAATAATCAGATGCGGGCACATGAAGATGTGTTCGTGCGCAAAGACGGAACATTCTTTCCGGTAAGCTGTGCCGCCAGCCCGATCATCAAGAACGGCGTGCCCGTCGGAACCGTGATCGAGGTGCGCGACATCACCGTGCGCAAGCGGGCCGAGGAAGAGCGTACACGACTGTTTGAGGCCGAGCAGCGGGCCGTGCGCAAGGCGCAGCAGCAGGCGCAGCAGCTCCGCGGCCTGACCGCCGCATCGATCGCGGTCAATGTCGCGCTCTCCGTCACCGATGTGCTGCAACTGATCACCGAGCAGAGCCGCCAACTGATCGGCGCGCATCAGGCCGTCTCCAGCCTGACCGTCAACGAGGACTGGGCACAGGCGATCACCACGATCTCGCTCTCCGACAAATATGCCGCGTGGCACGACTACCACGCGCCGACGAATGGCTCAGGGATCTATGCCGAGGTCTGCCGCACCAACGTGCCGCTTCGCCTGACTCAGGCTGAGCTGGTGGCGCATCCGGCATGGCGTGGCTTCGGCGCAGAGGCTCACGCGCATCCGCCGCTGCGCGGCTGGCTGGCCGTGCCGCTGATTGGCCGCGATGGCCGCAACATGGGCGTGCTTCAGCTCTCCGACAAGTACGAGGGCGACTTCACGCCTGAGGATGAGTCGATTCTGGTGCAGTTGGCGCAGATGGCCTCCGTCGCGCTGGAGAATGCGCGGCTCTACACGGCGGCGCAGGACGCGATTCATGCCCGCAATGAGTTCTTATCGGTCGCCTCTCACGAGCTGAACACGCCGATCACCAGCCTGCGCGGCTATGCCCAACTGCTGATACGCCAGATCGACAAAGGCGGCGAGATCAACATGGAGCGCATGCAGCGGGCGCTTCGCTCGATCGACCAGCAATCGACCAAGCTGGTCGAGCTGATCAACCAGTTGCTCGACATCTCGCGGATCGAGTCGGGCCGTCTGATCCTCAAATGTCAGCCGTCGGATGTCGCGCAGCTTGCCCGTGAAATCGCCGCCAGCCTGCAAGCGACCACCAGGCAGCACGATCTGATCGTCGAAGCGCCCACGCCGATCATCGCCACCATTGATCCGCTTCGGCTGGAGCAAGTGCTGACCAACCTGATCGGCAATGCGATCAAATATAGCCCTGCGGGCGGGCCGGTTGTGATTGGCGTCGCGCAGCCAGCGCCCGACGCGATCGAGATCAGCGTCACCGATCGGGGCATCGGCGTTTCGCCGGAGCATCGCGCTCACATCTTCGATCGCTTCTACCAGGCGCATGGCGCGGGGCACTTCGGCGGTATGGGCCTCGGATTATTCATCAGCCAGCAGATCGTCACGCTGCACGGCGGGCAGATGCTCGTAGAATTTCCGCCGGAGGGCGGCACCCGCTTTGTGATCAAGCTTACGGCACCTGGATCATAAGCGTCTTGGAGGAAACCGTAACCGCATGAGGGACAACGTCCGCATTTTGATCAGCGTCTTGGAGGAAAACATAACCGCATGAGGGACAACGTCCGCATTTTGATCGTCGAAGACGACGAGAGCATCCGCGATTTTATCGAGATGGGCCTGGAGGATGAAGGCTACCAGAGCGCGGTTGCCGCCGATGGCGCGATAGCGCTGGCGCTGATTCCAACATATCGGCCCAACATTATCCTGCTCGACCTGCACATGCCGAATATGGATGGCCGCACCTTTGTCGATCTGTATCGCCAGACGCCCGCGCCCCACGCCAGGATCATCATGCTGACCGCCTCGCGCAACCCTACTACGGCGGCGGCGGAGATTGGAGCCGATGGCCTGCTCGCCAAGCCGTTCGATCTGGACGACCTTTACGCGACGATCAAGGCGTTCCTGCCCGCATAGTTTCGCGTTCCAGGCCCTCACCCCCGGCGCTGCCGCGCCGCCCCCGCTCCCATTTCATAGGAGCGGGGGCGTAGTGCTTGCCTGGTGCTTGATTCCCGGTTCTCGGTTCTCGTCCCTTTGTGCGCCGGGTGCCCATGCCCGGTGCCCGCTGGGCATGGCACCCGCATGGCACGCGGTGCTTTCGTTTGTTCCCTTATGAGCGCGACAACCTTTTCACAAGATCCCTATCGCTGTCGGCTGGAGTGGGGTAGAGCGGGCGCACGCCGGGCGGCGGAGCGCGGCGATCTGCTGGTCGTCGTGGATACGCTCAGCTTTTCCAGCACTACCGTGACGGCGGTTCAGCATGGCGCGATCGTCTATCCCTGCGCCCACGACGAAGATCCGGCGATGCTGGCGCGGCGCGTCGGCGGCGAGGTAGCAGTAGGCCGGGGCGATGTGCCGCACAGCGGGCGGTTCTCGCTGTCGCCGCTGACCTATCTTGACGTAGCGCCAGGCACGCGGATCGTCCTGCGCTCGCCGAACGGCGCGACCTGTAGCCGGTACGCGCCGCAGGTGCCGCACCTGTTCGTCGGCGCGCTGCTCAACGCGGCGGCGGTCGCGGCGGTGGTTGCCGATATGCTCGAATCGACTGAGGCGCGCGTGACGCTGCTGGCCTGCGGCGAGCGCTGGGCCACGTCCGGCGAGGATGGCGCGCTGCGCTTCGCGATCGAGGATGCACTGGGCGCGGGCGCGATCCTGTCGTATCTGCCCTATCCTAAATCGCCTGAGGCGCGTGTGTGCGAGGCCGCGTACACGGCGATGCGCGAGGATATAGGGGCGCTGCTGTGGGAGTGCGGCAGCGGTCGCGAGCTGCGAGAGCGCGGCTTTGGCGGCGACGTGGAGCATGCCGGACGGCTGAATCTGTATGACGCCGTGCCGGTGATGCGCGGCGCGTGCATCGAGCGCTGGCGCGGCTGATTCGCGCAACAAGGTGCTAGCCAGCGGCGTACAATGTACAATTGCCGGTAAGCGTTATGTCATTTCGTGAAATGGATACAGCATGATCCCTGGACTTCCCGACCATACCGAGGCCAGCCAGCGTAACGAGGCGTTCGAGTTCATCAAAGCCTGGCTCGGCACAGCATTAGCCTTCGCAATCCTGTATCGCGGCCTGCCGCTGCCCTTTGTGACGATCCTGCTGATCACCGGACTTACCGCCGGGCTGGGCGTGATCCTGCACGAGTGGGCGCACCGCGTGGTTGCGCGCTACTTCGGCGCGACCGCGCACTTCGTCGCCAACGATGCGATGCTCGTAATCTCGATCCTGATCGCCTTTTCGGGCTTTCTCTTCGCCGCGCCCGGCGCTGTCTGGCACAGCGGCTGGCTCACCAAGCGGCAGAGCGGCCTGATCGCGGCGGCTGGCCCGATCACCAACATGATCCTCGCGCTGCTCTTCGCGGGAGCGTTCGTGCTGGCCCAGAGCATCGCCGCGTCGCCGCTGATCGTCGTCGGGCTGGCGCTGGGCTTTTCGATCAACGCGCTGCTGGGAGTCTTCAACATGCTGCCCTTCGGCCCGATCGACGGCGCGAAGGTGCTGAGCTGGAACGGCGCGGTCTTTGGCCTGCTGATCGGCATCGCGGCGCTGATCGCCTTTGGGCTGCCGCGCATCGAGGCGCTGGGCCTGCCGCGTATGTTTTAGCCCGCCGATCGACACATGTCCTCATGATCGATGAATCATACCTGCATGTACCACTTGACAAAGTTTTAACATATGTGTATAGTTGGGGTATTCGATCGAATACCCTTTTTTACTTTTCCCACAGGTACACGTCCGTCATCGTCGGTTTCAGGAACTCAGCTCTCCAACCACACGTTGCACCCACAGTAGCCGAGGAGGTGCTCCTCCTACAAACGCTGGTTCGCCCCTAACGAAGAGAGTTGATTGTCGTACTCGTTTCCCTACCTAACCGAGGAGATCCTGTCCATGAATGCGTTGTCTCGCCTCTGGGCGCTCGTCGCCGTCGTCGCTATCCTGGCGCTCGCCGCAATGCCGTCTTCTACGAACGCAAATCATGCCTGGGGCAACTACCACTGGGCGCGCACTTCCAACCCGTTCACCATCACCGTTGTCGACAGCATGACCAGCAACTGGGACGACAACCTGGCCGGTGCCATCAGCGATTGGAACTCTTCGTCGGTCATGAACCTCAATCGGCAGCAGGGCGACGAAACCGCAACGTCACGCAAGCGCTGCGCGGCGATCTCCGGCAAGGCCCGCTCGTGCAACGCAGAGTACGGCACCAACGGCTGGCTCGGCCTGGCCCAGATCTGGGCGTCGGGATCGCACATCGTCCAGGCCACGGCGAAGATGAACGATAGCTACCTGGCAACGAGCCGCTATACCGAGACGAACCGCCAGCACGTGATCTGCCAGGAAATCGGCCACGACTGGGGCCTCGGCCACCAGGACGAGTCCGGCGCGGATCTCAACACCTGCATGGACTACTCGAACGCGCTCGACAATCCCAGGCCGAACGCCCACGACTACGCGCAGCTTGAGCAGATCTATTCGCACCTGGACGGCAGCACGACGATCGGCGCGATGCCTGAGAATGTCGCCAGGGCTGAGCTGAACACGCCTGCCGAGTGGGGCAAAGAGGTCCACAGCTCGGGCCGCAACTCGGTCTATGTGCGCGACTTTGGTAACGGCATCCGCATCATCACCTCGGTGACGTGGGTGGAAGAGCGCGGCCATCGCGATCACCACTAAGCGACGGCTGCTCAACGCAAAATACACGCGGTACACAACCTTGATAGATGCGCGCAGGGCGGGGCAGATGCCTCGCCTTTCGTGCGTCGATTCCCAGGAGCTTTTAGCTACGTCTCAGCCAGCAATCAGCTTCACAACTTGACGGTATTGAAAGCGCGCGGGGCTTTTCTGGTATAATGCCTCGCCGATGGCAACGACTACTACGATGACACCCGCCGCCGCTTCCACCCAGAGGGTGCCCGGCGGCGTTAGATTGTTTGGGCAGCGCTTCGTCGGCCTGGATCTGGCCGCCATGCTGCTGCTGCTCGGCGCGGCCCTGATCGGCCTGATGCTGGCCTACGCTCGCACGCCCGATGTGCAGATCGGCATCGTCGGCCTCGAAGACCCGCGCCGCATCCACTACCGGCAGCACCTCCAAGACTTCCACGAGCCGGAGGCGGTCGCCGGGCAGGAGCGCTACTACCGCTGGACCCAGCAGCGCAGCATGATCAATCTGCCGGGCCTGGGTCGCGGCCTGTGGCAGACCCGGCTCATGCTCGGCAGCCCGCAGCCAGCGGGGCAGCCCAAGCAGATCGTGATCGCGGCGGGCGCGTGGAGCCTGCCGTTGCAGTTGCAGGCAGACCAGCGCGATTACCATCTGCTGACGCCTTCCAGCGGCGACCTCAGGCTGGCGATCGACGCGCCCGCCGGACAGTACGGCGGCGATCCGCGTGCCCTGGGCGTGATCTTCGGCGGCCTGGATCTTCAGCCGATCGCCGTCGCCGCGCTGCCGCCCGCGCTCTTTTTGCTGCATACGCTCCTGGCGCTGACGCTGGCGTTTCTGACGCTGCGGCTGATCGGCGTGCCGACCTGGCTGGCGCTGCTCGGCGCGCTGGGCGGCCTGGCCGTGCTGCTGTGGGGCACCGCGCTCCATCGCGGCCCGCTCGGACTGTACAGCGTGCGGCTGCTGGCGCTGACGCTGGTGGGCCTGCTCGTGATGATCGCGACGCGCTGGGCCGTGCCCCGGCTGTTCCGCCTGGGCGGCGTCGAGGTGGGCGATGCGGCGCTCACGGGCCTGCTGGCGATCGTCTACATCGGCTACATCGTCAAGGCGGGCGGTCTGCTGTGGCCGTACTTCCTGTCGGTCGATATCGAATGGCACATGGAAAAGACCCAGCGCGTGCTCGACGGTCGCATCCGCGAGCTGTGGGACGCCAACAGCCCCTTCCACCAGTCGGTGATGCCGGTCGACGAGTGGGGCGAGAATAAGCCGGTCATTCCGTACTCGCCGTTCTACCATATCTTCTCGGCGCTCTGGGCGATCTTCCCGTGGCGGCTCAAGCTCTCGGCGGAGGTCTATAGCGCGATCCTCGACGCGCTGCGCCCGGTGATGATCTTCTTCATCACGCGCAAGTTCGGCTTCCGCGACCGCGTGGGCATCATCGCCGCAGCAACGTACAGCCTGATCCCGGCGGCATTCCTGCTGCACGCCTGGGGTAACACGCCCACCACCAACGGCATGTGGTGGTCGCTGCTGGCGACGACGCTGCTGGTCGGCGCGTGGGATCGGCTTGGCGAGAGCCGCGCGGCCTGGGCTGTGCTGACGCTGGTGCTGACCCTGACGATGCTCTTCTACGCCGTGACCGCCGTCTTCACCACGCTGCTGCTCTTTGGCATGGTCGCGGTGCTGCTGCTGACACGGCAGCGGCGCGCCGCGTGGCCGCTCTTGCTGAGCGCGGCTGCGGCGGTGCTGCTGAGCATCGCGATCTACTACTGGCAGTTCATCCCGGCGATTATCGAGCGGACGATCCCCCGGCTGACGGGCGGCATCGCGGAGAGCGGCCAGACCCTGGGCGGCCAGGAGATCGTCTTCTCCGAGTATATCGTCAAGTATATCTACCTGCTCGACATCTACGGCGTCTACCTGCCGCTGGGCCTGGGCATCGCGGGCTGGTGGCTGGGCGTGCGTAAGTTCGGCGCGCGCTCGCTCTTCGCGATCCTGATGACGATCTGGATGATCATCGCGATCCTCTTCTGGTTCGTCGGCCTCAAGCTGTCGATGGTCGATAAGCAGTTGTTCTGGCTGATGCCGTGGATGGGCATCGGCGCGGGCATCGCCGTGGACCGGCTGCTGAGCGAGCGCAGGCTGCTGCGCTGGGCCGCGCCGCTGCTGATCCTGGGCGCGCTCTATACCGGCAGCGAAGCGCTCTACCTCTGGACGCACCGGCTGAACGGCTATCCGATCGGCGAAGGATACGTAAGCTGGTATCAACTCTATTGCCGCACTGCCTACGATCGGCAGTTCTGTATTCCCGACTAGGAGCATAGGCTCGTGTGGAACGGTAAGACAGTTTCGGTTATTTTCCCGACCTACAACGAGAAAGACTCGATCTACGACGCGATTCAGGAGTTCTTTGCCACGGGCTGGATCGATGAGATCGTGGTCGTCAACAACAACGCCGCGCCGGGAACCGCCGAGGAGGTCGCGCGGACCAAGGCCCGGCAGGTCTTCGAGACGAAGCAGGGCTACGGCTACGCGCTGCGTCGCGGCATGGCCGAGGCTACCGGCGATCTGATCCTGTGGGCCGAGCCTGACGGCACGTTCGTGGGCAAAGATGTCGAGAAGCTGCTGGTCTACAGCGGCGATTTTCCGGTCGTCTTCGGCACGCGCACCTGCACCTCGCTGATCGGCTCCGGCGCGAACATGGGCATGTTCCTGCGCTATGGCAACGTCTTTGTTGCCAAGCTGCTTGAGGCGCTCTTCAACACCTACACGCTGACCGATGTCGGCTGCACGATGCGGGTGATGACGCGCGAGGCGCTGGAGATCATGCAGCCGCACTTCCGCTCAGGCTCGTCTTACTTTGGCCTTGAGTTCATGCTGCTGACGATCGTCTGCGGCTTCGACTTCGTGCAGATCCCGGTGACGTACCGCTCGCGGGTCGGCGAGTCGTCGGTGACTGGCGATTTCGGCAAGGCGTTCGCGCTGGGCATGCAGATGATCTTCTATGTGATCTGGTCGTGGATCGTCTTCTGGTTCCGGCGGGTGATCGGCAAGCCGCTGCCGTATCAGCGCGGCGCGGCCTCCAATGGATAAGACTATGCTGCGAAGCTCCTCGATCGACGCCAATCTCCGCGCCGAGCGCCGCCCGCTGGCCGCCGCGCTCACGCCGACGCGCATCCTGGTCGGCATGGTGTTGCTCTACTTCGTCGTTCTGACGGCGGGCATGGCCTTCAAGTGGACGCTGTGGGGCCAGGGCTTCGACCACGTCGACTACGAGCAGGCGATCTGGAACACGACGCAGGGCCGCCCGTTCCAGATCTCGCGCTACAACTTCACCGACTCGATCCTGGGCATGGACTGGATGCCGGGCCTGCTCTTCGCGGTGCCGTTCTACGCGCTGTGGCCCTCGGCCTACATGCTCGACATCCTGCAATCGGCGCTGCTGGCGCTCGGCGCGGTGCCGGTCTATCTGATCGCCCGCGACCAGTTCGGCAGTAGCGAGAAGGCCGGTCTGGCCTGGGCCGCGACCTATCTGCTCTTCCCGACGCTTCAGTTTGTGAACATGACGCCGCCCTGGCAGCCGCGCACCCTGGCGATCCTGTGTCTGCTGTGGGCCTTTCGCTTCTTCCAGCAGCGGCGGCTGTGGCCGTTTCTGCTGATGCTCGTCGTCGCGATCACCACCCGCACCGATGTCTCGCTGGTGGTGATCGCCTGGGGCATGTACGCCGCGCCGCAACGCCGAAGCTGGCGCTGGTGGCTGCCGCCGCTGCTGCTCGGCTTCGCCTGGTTCTACGTCTCGACCTCGATCATCACGCCGTCGTTCTACCACGCGGGCTACAATCCGAATGAGGGCCGCGTCGATTTCGATCCCAGCAAAGGCCAGCAGGCAGAGGCATGGCCCGGCAAGAGCGCGCAGCTTGGCTACTACGCCCATCTGGGCAAAGATCCGGTCGACATCGTCAAGAACATCCTGACCCATCCGGTCGAGACGTTCAATCTGATGTTTACCGGCGAGAAGCTGTGGTATCTCTTTCTGATGTTCGGCACGCTGCTCTTTCTGCCGCTCCTTGCGCCCGACGTGCTGCTGCTCTGCGCGCCGATCTTTTTGATCAACCTGCTCTCGACGCGCGTCTACCAGTACACGATCGAGGAGCAGTACCAGGCGCTGATCATTCCCGGCATCGTGCTGGCGGGCATCGTCGGCGCTGCGCGGCTGTGGGGCTGGATCGCGCGGCGGCAGGCACCGACGACCGAGGATCGGGCGGCGCTGCTGCGGCGGGTGCCGCTGGGCCTGCTGCTGGCGCAAGTGCTGATCATCGGCAGCCTGCATCTTCCGCTCAAAAATCCGGTGATCTCGGCCTTCCGCAACCACGAGCGGCCTGAGCGGGTGGCGCTGATGGAAGAAATCTCCGCGCAGATTCCGCGTGATGCGAAGGTCGCGGCGACATCGTTTCTCGCGCCGCATCTGCTGCCGCGACAACACCTGTTCTACCTGCCGCCCGGCCCGATGCACCACGACGTCGACGAGGCCGAGTACGCCTTTATCGACGAGCGCGCGGCGGTGCTGAAAGAGCATCCCAGGCTGCTTGAGCATCTGCACAGCGATCCGCGCTGGACGCTGATCGTGGAGCGGGATCAACTGCTGCTGTTCAAACGGCAGACCTAGCGCCGTCAGGCCGGGCGGGCACCCTCTGGGCGAAAGAATAAGGGAACAAAGGGGAGAGCAAGCGAACCGGATGAGAGAACAGGGGAACAAGGGGGCAAGGGATGAGGGCCTCAACCCGAAACTCGAAACGTTGAACGTTGAATGTTGAACTTGTGAAGACCGCCGCAGCAACAACAGGAGCACTCTTAACCGGGCGGGCCACTGCGGTCCGCCCGCTGCGGTTTGCCCTGCTGCTGGCCGCAACCACCGCACTGGCGATCGGGCTGCGCGTGATCTTCTGGTGGATGCAGAGCCGCAGCGGCGCGGTGCAGCCCGGCGACTCGACCGAGTATGTGCAGGGCGCGCTCCATCTGCTGCTCCACGGCGACTACGCGACCGGCTCAAAGTGGCTGCGTCCGCCGCTCTACTCTGCCTTTCTGGCGGGCGTCTTCGCGCTGGTCGGCGTCGATCTGGCGCTGGCAATGCTGGTGCAGGCGCTCATCACCGGGCTGGGCACGCTGGCCTTCGCCGGGATGGGCTACGCGCTCTTTCGGCGGCGAGATGTCGCCCTCGTCGGCGCGCTGATCGCCGCGCTGTTCGTGCCATTCGCGGCCTATGGCAGCGTCGTGTTCGCCGAGGCGCTCTTTATCGTGCTGATCGCGGCGTTCTTCGCGCTCGTGCCCTACGGAATATCCGACGAGCAGCCAAGTAATCGGCGGGCGCTTCTGGCGGGCGCGCTGCTTGGCCTTGCGACGCTCACGCGGGCGGTCGGGCTGTTCTTTATCCCGCTGGCTGTCGTGGGGATGATCGCCGAATCTTGGAAGAACAAGAGAACAAGAGAACAAGAGAACAAGGGAGCAAATGTAAAACAGCTATCCCCTTTGTTCCTTTGTTCCTTTGTTCCTTTGTTTGTCGTCCTTGGTTCTTTCTCCGTCATCGCGCCGTGGACGCTGCGCAACGCGCTGGCCTACGATCGATTCATCGCGGTCGATACGAATGGCGGCGTGTCGTTCTGGTACGGCGCGGCGCATAACGACGCGGAGCTGGCGCGTGGCGAGGCCCGGCTTGCGGCGCTGCCCAACCTGGCGGATAAGCAGCGGGCCGCGCTGGTGCTGGCCTTCGACGCGATTGCCCGCGATCCGCAGCGCTATCTCAGCCGCGTGCGCTATAAGGTGGTCAGCCTGTGGCAGCTTGGCAGCCGTAACTACGCCGCAGGCGGCATCGTCAGCTTCGATCCCGACGGCTACAGCCTGGGCCAGACGCCGGGCGAATTGCCGCTGCCGCTCTCGCTGCTGGCCGACGCGCAGTACGTCCTGCTGATGCTGGGCGGCGTCTGGGGCTTTTGCTTCGCGCCGCGCGAGCGCCGATCGGCGCTGCTGGTGCTGTGGGTGCTCTTCGGCACGCTGATGAGCGGCCTGACGATCGGGCATCCGCGCCTGCGCCTGCCGCTGCTGGTGGCGTTCGTGCCGTACGCGGCCTGGGCCGTGCTGCTGCTGCCGACGATCCTACGGGCGCTGCGAGTACGCTGGCGTGCGACGGCATGCGCGGCGCTGCTGAGCCTGGTTTTTGTAGCAATAATCTACACGCAGCACTATGGACGCTGGGCGCGGGCACAGGCGCTCGTCTGGCGCGGCGATCGATCCGATCCGGCGCTCTACCGACAAGCCTACGCGCTCAATCCGGCCAATCCGCTGTGGCTGATGGCCGCTGCCGATCGGGCCGCGCGGGCTGGCGACTGGATGCAGGCCGAGAAGGACTACGCGCAGGCGGCGGAGCAGGAGCCGCGCAGCCTGTACGCGCATGTCAGGCTGATCGAGGCGGCGCTGCGACGCGGAGACGAGCGGCAGGCGACAACGCATCTGGACGCGATCCGTGCGCTGGGCCGCGACACCAACGATCTCCTGATCTGGGCCTGGGCGCGGCTGGACATGCCTGCTGCGCCTGCGGTCGAGCCAGCGCAGCCCGGCGCGATCGGTCATATCACGGGCTTTGCGCCGACACAGCCGGACGAGAGCGAGCGCTGGACGCTGGCGACGGCGCAGATACGCTTGCAGCCGTCGCGGGATTGCCAGCAGGTGACGTTGACGCTGCGCGGATATCAAGACAGCCAGCCGGTCGCGGTCGTGGTGGCGGAGCGCCGCACGACGCTGCGCATCACGACGGCGCAGAAGGTGTATCATGTACCGCTGGAGGCGAGCGTCTGCCAGGCCGATCAGCCGCTGATCGTCACGCTGCGCACGCCGACGCTGGTGCTGGACAGCGATGCACAGCCGTGGGCGGCGGGCGTCGCGGTAGCAAAGGTGAGCCTTGAGTAGCATAACCACCGCAATCGAAGAGCAGCTTGTCGCGGCGATCGAGCCGTGGCTACAACATATGCGCTGGCGCTCCAACTTCGCCGAGTGGCGCGAGCGACGGATCAACCAGGAGCGCTACCAGGAGGCGCGGCTGCGGCAGCTTGAGTCGATCGCCGGGCCGATCGAGCGCCAGGTGCTACTGGATGTCGGCGCGGGCATGGGCGGCTTCGTCGTCGCTGCGGCGCTGCGGGGCGCGACCGTCGGCGCGTGTGAGTTCAACCGGGCCTACTGCGAGATCATCAGGTTGCGCGCGGCGCGGCACGATCTGACGCTGCCGGTCTATAACGCGGCGGGCGAGGCGCTGCCCTTCGCCGCTGCGAGCTTCGACACGATCGTAAGCTGGGATGTGATCGAGCACGTGCAAGATCCGGCGCGGATGCTGGCGGAGTTCAACCGCGTGCTGCTGCCGGGCGGCGTCGCGCTGGTGACGGCGATCAACCGCTGGGCCTGGAAAGATCCGCACTACCATATCCGTGGCCTGAACTGGCTGCCGCGTCCGTGGGCCGAGTGGCTGATTCGGCGGCGCGGACGCTCCAAGGAGGGCGCGGCGTTTCAGGATATGCAGCGGCTCAGCGAGATGCACTACTTTAGCTACGGCGCGTTCGTGCGGCTGGCGGCGCGCTACGGCTTCCGCGTCTACGATCTCAAAGAGCGCGAGCTGCGCGCGGGCAAGCTGCACAGTCCCAGGCGCAGCCGACGGCTGATGCGTGGCGCGCTGCGCAGGCTGGGCCTTGAGCGGCTGGCGTATCGCGCACAGCGGCAGTGGTACGTCGGTATGTTCGAGCTGGCGCTGGTCAAGGAGCGCTAGATGTCGGCGTCGAGGCCACAATCATCGTTGAGCGAGCGCGTTGCCGGAGCGATCTTCTGGAACACCGTCGCGTTTCCGATCAAGGCGGCGATCAAGTTTCTGGCCGGGCTGGTGCTGCTCTGGGCGCTGCTGCCCGAAGGCTACGGCCTCTTCCAGGCGGCGGTCGGCGCTGTGGTGGCGACGGTCTGGACCTTCACCGGCCTGGGCATCAGCCCGTCGATCCTCAAGTTCGTCCCGGAGGTCATGGCGCGGCAGGGCTCGACCGGCGTGGCTCGCTTTCTGCGCCAGCTCTTTCTGATCCGGCTCGGCTTTCTGCTGATCGTCGTGCTGCTGCTCAACATCTTCAGCGCCGACGTGCTGGGCTTTTTGCGCGCGCAGGCCAGCGGCGACTATGCCCGGATGCTGAGCGCCGACGGCCTGTTTCTGCTGCGCGTCGCCAGCGCGATCGTGCTGCTGCGCGTCGCGACCGACACCTGCGCGCGGACGCTGGTCGCCTACTTCAAGCAGAAGACGACCAACTCGCTCGACATCGTTTCGGCGCTGGTACAGCCGGTGCTGACCGTGCTGCTGGTGCCTGCCTGGGGCCTTGGCATGGGCATTCGCGGCGCGGCGCTGGCAATCCTGATCGGCTCGACCGTCGATCTGCTGCTGGCGCTGTTCGCGGTGCGGCGGGCACTGCGGCACCTGCCCGCCGAGCACCAGACGATCGTCGCCGTCGAGCGGCTGTGGCAGCGCTTCAGCTCAAGCGCGCTGATGAACTACGTGATGGACCAGAGCGTCTTCGTCACCTCTCCCGACTTCGTGGCGCTGGTCTTTCTGTGGCTGGCGCGGCCAGCAGCGCTGGCGAATATCGAGGCCGGATGGAATCAGGTGCTCGTGCTGCTGACCTATCTGGTGATGCCGCTCAACGGCATCTACGTGCCGATGTTCAGCGAGATTTTCGCCAAAGGCGACGATCACAAACTGCAACCGGCCTACGCCACGCTGACCCGCGCGCTGCTGCTGGCGACGGTTCCGGCGGGCATCGGGTTTATCACGCTCGCGCCGCAAGCCTTCGAGCTGCTGCATCTGGCGGCGAAGTATCCGCAGGCGGCGGCGGTCGCGCAGGTCGTCACGCTCTTTCTTTTCGCCGAGTCGATCGTCGTGGTGCCGCACGTGATCCTGATGGTCTACGAGCGCTACCGCGTCGTCGCGCTCTCGCGGCTGCTGGCGGTCTTGAGCGCGCCGCTGATCGTGCTGGTGGCGATCAACGGCTCGGCGGTGACGACCGCGCTGGCGATCGGCGTGTTTCGCTTCGGCAGCCGGGCGGTGCTGACGCCCTACGCCAGCCGGGCGTTTGGCCTGCGCTTTCCGTGGCGCTTCGCCGGGCGGCTAGCGCTGCCGTCGCTGCTGTTTATGAGCGTACTGACGCTGCTGAGCCGCGTGCTGCCAGTGCTCGAATCGCAGCCGGTCTGGCGCAACCTGCTGCATCTGGCCGCGCTGATCGGCGTGGGCGTGGCGATCTTTGCGGCTGGCTTCAAGCTGATGGGCGGCATCGACGACGACGACCGCAAGCGGCTGGCGACGATGCGGATTCCGCTGCGCAAATTGATTTTGAGGTATCTGTAGCGCCGTAAGGCCGGGGCGGGTGCCCTCTGGGCACGGTCGTCCCCCAAACTAACCCCTTCTCAATTATTGGACAAACGACAAGGGAGAATATGGCTCGTTATATCAAACTGCCCGGCCTGCGCTGCATCCGCTACGAGGTCGCGCTCAACGGCTGGAAGATCCTCAAGCATACCGTCAACGATTTTAGCCTCTGGCGGCTGATCGAGTATCCGTGGGTGACGGAGCAGCTTCAGCTCAAGCGCGGCGATACCGTGCTCGATCTCGGCACCGGCACGTCGTCGTATCCGCACATGCTGGCGAAAGAGGGCGTCAACGTTGTCGTGCTTGAGCTAGAGCGCGACCGCGTGCGCTGGCAGCAGCAGAAGCGTCTCGCGACCGCGCTGCGGGGCGACGGCACGGTCTATCCCGTGGTAGCCGACGCGACCGCGCTGCCGGTGCGGGATGGCGTCGGGCATCGCGTCAGCGCGATCTCGTCGCTGGAGCACATTCCCGACGATCGCGCGGTTGGCCGTGAGATCGGGCGAGTGCTGGCCGACGACGGCATCGCGGTGATCACCATCCCATACACCAAGACCGAGCGCACGCACTTCTTCAAAGATCTCAAGCCCTTCAAGCAGGTCGAGCGCAATGCCTTCGTGCAGGAGGGCAAGGCCGGATCGTTCTTCCGCTTCTACACCGACCGCGACATTGAGGAGACGTATATCGCTCCGGCGCGCGCCAATGTCACCGCCTGGCGAGGCTTTGGGCGCTGGCTGCTCAACGGGCTGTATCACGAGACGCGGCGTAACCGCTACTGGCGGCGCTGGGTGCTCAAAGATTGGCTGCTGGCGAAGATCGTCCATCCGCTTGAGGAGCGCTTCGGCACCGCGACCGAGCCGCTGTACGTGATGTTCCGGCTGGAGCGCACGAAGTAAGGCATGGCGACACGAGGACACCAGATCGAACAGCATCCGGCCTGGATGGTGCGCGGCGGGCGCTGGATGGCGCTGGCGGCGCTGCTGGGCGCGGCGATCATGGCGCTGGCGGCGCTGGCGCTGCGGCCCGTGCCGCAGTACGCCGTTGATCTCCAGAAGTCGATCGAGTCGCTGCCGTTCGAGATGGACGGCGTTCACGCGATCGAGACGGCGGGCGGGCAGCCCTACCGCTGGGCCACGGACTATCCATTCGTGCAGATCCGGCATGCCTATCATCTCGCGCCGTCGTTTTGGGCCACGCTGACGATCCGCTCGGAGCGTCCCGACGGGCCGCAGCCGGTGATGTTCCTGGTCAACGAGCAGCCGCTGGCGACGACTCCGGCCACGGCTCAGATGCGAGCCTATCATCTGCTGCTGCCGCACCGCCCCGACGCCGACGGCTCGCTGCGGTTTGCGACGGCCACCAAAAACTTCACGCCGCCCAACGATCTGCGCCGCCTGGGATTTATCACCACCGCCTGGACGATCACGCCGATCTTCGCCAGCGGCGCGCTCGGCCCGCTTACCGTGGGCGAGATCGCGCTGGTGCTGCTGGGCGGGATCATGCTCTGCGGCTGGCTATGGCTGAGCGCTGGCCGCCGTATGGCGCTGACGGTTGGGCTGCCGCTGGCGCTGGCGCTGCTGGTGCTGCGCGGCTTTTATCAGCCCGCGCCGCTGCCGTTCACGCATCTGGCGCTGCTGGCGCTGCTGGCGACGGCTGCACTGCCGCTGGTGACGCGCGTCACCTGGACCGCGCTTGGCCTGGCGATCGTCGGGCTGGTGACGACCTTCGCGGGCGCGCTCTGGCCGAGCTGGATGACCGACGATGCGCTGATCTCGTTTCGCTACGCTCAGAATCTTGTGGCGGGCAATGGCCTGATCTACAACGTCGGCGAGCGCGTGGAGGGCTACACCAACTTCCTGTGGACGATGCTGGCGGCGCTGGTGCTGGCGCTGGGCGGCGATCCGGTGCGCGTGTCGTACTACGCCGGGATCGTGATCGCGCTGCTGCTGGTGGCGGCGACGTTCGTGCTGGCGCGGCGGCTGATCGACGAGCCGTGGGCGCTGGGCGCGGCGGCGCTGCTGGGCACCAGCCATAGTCTGCTGCTCTACACATCGCGCGGCTCCGGGCTGGAGACTGGCCTCTTCGCGCTGCTGCTGGTGCTGGGCAGCTATCTCTTCCTGACGGATCGGCCTGGCGCGGCGGGCGCGGCGTTTGCGCTGGCGACGATGACACGGCCCGAAGGCGTGCTGCTGCTCGGCATCGCGGGGCTGGTCCGGCTGATCGCGCGGCGGAGCCTGCTCGACGCGGGAATCTGGCGGATGGTCGGCGTGTTCGCGCTGATCGGCGTGCCCTTCTTCGCGTGGCGCTTCGCCTACTACGGCGATCTGCTGCCTAACACGTTCTACGCCAAGACCGGCGGCGGCGCGGCTCAGGCGTGGCGCGGCCTGCTGCACGCGGGCGCGTTCGCGCTCTTCGCGGGTGGTCCCGTGCTGGCGCTGCTGCTGGCGCTGGCGGCGATGCGTTTCGTGGGCGATATGCGGCAGCGCGTCGATGCGTGGTACTGGCAAAGCTTCGTCTGGATCGTCGTCGGGCTGTACACGGCCTATATCGTCGCGGTCGGCGGCGATCACTTTCCCGGCTATCGCTTTTTCGTGCCCGTGCTGCCGTTCCTGGTGCTGCTGCTGGCACGCGGCGCGCAGCAGTTGACGATGCTCGGCGGGGCGCTGCGGCGTGCGGCGGGGCCACTGGCGATCGTGCTGCTGGCCGGGCTGAGCGTCTTCAACCTCACGCGCTCCACGCCCTTCGATCAGATCGTACGCGGCGATGATGAGTCGGTCTGGCTGTGGCGCGAGATGGGCTGGTGGCTGGCCGATCACGCGCAGCCCGGCGAGTCGATGGCGGCGATGGGCGCGGGCGCGATCCCGTACTACTCCGATCGCGAGACGATCGACCTGCTGGGCCTCAACGACAGACACATCGCGCGGCTGGATGTCGAGGGGCTGGGCACCGGCGTGGCCGGTCACGAGAAGCGTGATCCCGACTATGTGCTGAACGAGCGCAGGCCGACGTACATTCCCGGCATCTGGACGGAGTACTTCGGCGGGTCGCAGGCGCTCAAAAACACGGGCCTCTACACGCGGCAGGAAGTGGTGACGCGCTATGGTCGCCGGATTGTGCTCTGGAAGCGAACATCATGAGAATTTTGTACTGGATTCCGCGCTACGACGCGGGGCTGATGGGCAATCAGATCCATGTCGAGGTGATCGAGGCGTGGCGCGAGATGGGCGTTGACGCCGAGGTGCTGACGTTTAGCGCCAGCCGCAAGCAGCGCGTCACGGAAGCGATTGATGGCATTGTGGTGCATCGGCTGCCGCTCAACCGCACGCTGCTGGAGAAGGCACTCAACCGCGCCGCGCAGCCGGTGATGCAGTATCCCTACTGGGTCGGCGCGCTGGCCCACTATCGCCGCTTCATCGCCGAGCAGGGCCGCCGCTTCGATTTGCTGCATATCGAGACAGCCTTTCCGCTGGGTGCGCTCGCCGCACTGACGCCAGGCCCGCAGCCGCCGCAGGCCGTCACGCTCCAGGGCGCGGATGTCATGGCCGAGCCTGCCTTTGACTACGGCTACGCTCGGTTTCGCGCGATCCGCGCACTGCTGCGACGAGTCTTTCAGAAAGCCGCCGTGATCCGCGCCGACTCGCCGATGATCGAGCGGATGGTGCTGGGCATGGGCGCGCAGCCCGCCAGGACCGTGGCGATCCCGTTCAACATCACCAACGCCGACTTTCCGCCTGCCAATGTGCCGCCGACGACGTTTCGGGCACAGGCGCGTCAGGAGATCTGCCAGCGCCACGGCCTCGATCCGGACAGGCCGCTGCTGATCAGCATCAGCCGCCTGCATCCCTTCAAAGGCGTCGAGTTCCTGGTCGAGGCGATCCCGGCGCTGCAAGCCGCCGTCGGGCCGGTGCAGGTGATCCTTGGCGGTCCCAGCCGCACGACGCCGCGCTTCGGCGACTACGGCGCGTATCTCAAGCGCCGGGCACAGGAGCTAGGCGTTGCCGAGGCAACGCATCTGATCGGGCGCGTCGAGCACAGCGCGATCCAGCGCTACTGGGCCGCCGCCGACATCGTGGTCGTGCCGTCGGTCGTCGAGTCGCTTAACCGCGTGGCTGCCGAGGCGGGCGCTGTGGGCACGCCCACGATCGTCACGCGCACCACGGGCATCAGCGAGTATGTCACGGCGCGCGACTGTGGGCAGATCGTCGAGCCGCGCTCCGGCCAGTCGATCGCCGCCGCCGCCACGCAACTGCTGACCGATCGCGAGCTATGGGCGCGACAGTCGGCAAACGGGCCGTGGCTGGCCGCCGATTTCCGCCCCGCCGTGATCGCGCGCCAACTGCTGGATGCGTATGTCAAGGCCCTCAGCCCCGCCCCCTCTCCAGGCCCAAAGGGCACCCCAGGCAGGAAAGGGGAGTAGGCGAGGCTAACTGCATGTCCTGAAGCTATCTTGTTGAGGAACGTATTCGCGGAAGCCACCCGCGCCGCTAGTCCGCCCTGGCAATTGCCGCCATCGCATCCCAGAACATCTTCTCATACGCCTGATAGAGCCGGGCGGAGCGCCGGATCTCGGCGGGGTCCGCGCCATGATCGAGGCCGTGCTGGATGATCGCGAGCGCCGTGTCCTCGAAGGACGGCAGAGTAGCAAAGTTGTCCAGAAACGCCGTCTCCTCCTCGGAGAAGCCGTACTTATCGCGGAGCGCCGCGCTCATCACGCCGCAGTTGTGGCCCCAGGCGGCGAAGTTCACCAGAATGCCGCAGACGATCGCCGCCGCCGAGGCATAGACCGACTCCCAGGCCATAAACGTGGTGTAGGTAAAGCCGTCCGGCGTGACCTCATAGCGTTGCAGGTCTTGCTCGGTCATGTCCAGCTTGCGCGCAAAGACCACAATCGCGCCGAGCGCCACGAACTCGCCCTGAAGTATCCCGTTGAAAAAGGCGCTAGCCAGCGGCTCGTCGCCGAAGCGGTGGACCATCTGCCCCATCGATCGGAGGTCGCTGATGACGGTATGGTACTCGTGGCCGGGAAACGCCCGGAGCGCTTCGAGGGATACCTTGCCTTTGCGCAGGAGGCGCAGATACCGGTGGTTCCGAATCTGCTCGTCGATCTCCCGCAGATCTTCGCGAATCTGTGCAACCAGCTCCACCGCGCTAATCGGCGCGTGCTGCGCCTGCCCACCGACCGTCAGACCAGCGGCGGAGGCGCCTAGCGCTTGATCGGAGGCGATCAGCGCCACACCTCCAATCGCGGCGGCGCATCCTTTCATAAAATCTCGGCGCGAGGGGCTAAGGGTACGTGTGGTGTTGGTCGTCATCCGATACCTCCTGTGGATTCAGGTATGGCGGTCGCCGCCAAACATACGGGCCAATGCACAATTGCGCTGACGGAGATCACAAGCTCGCGAAAGAATAGATCAGGCAGAGCAGAACAGGCCGTGCAGACAGGAGCGAAGCTCAAACGACGATCGAGCAAGATGAGGGCGAAGATCGGGAATAGGTAGACGTGGACAGGGAAGCTGCGAGCGTGCGGTCGCCGCCTCTCCGCTACAGCCATTGTACAGCCGCTGGCAACCTCGATTGCGCGATCCCAGAAAAACCCGTCGCCTTCCGAATGCAAGATCGCCGCAAGCGACAATCCTTATCCTATGTAAGGATCGCAAAGATGGCACAAATCGCCCTTGCTCCAAATACCGACCACTGGTACAATGCCGCAGCCCACCATAAATGAAAGGGCCGGTTCGTTCTCCCCCTGCTAGAGCACATGGTGTTACGGATCGTTCCATAACAACCGTATGATGATCGATGTAACATCGTGTGAAGCGCCCAGCACCACCGGCAAAAGACCCTGTGAATGCCCAAGATGAGCCTCGCCTCAGGCAGAGCGCGCGAAGGCTCGCAACATCGAACCAGCGAGCGCGCTGGTGGCAGGCCTGGTTAACCGTCTGGATGCTGTCCTAACACTAGAAGGAGTATATTCGGATGAAGTCGTTCAAGCTCTTGTTAGCGATTCTCGGCGTGCTAACAATCCTTACTATATCAGTTGCTCCCTCCTCAGCAGCCCCGCCAACGCCTGTGGTGACGGACGAGCGGATCGTTTCCCTTAATCCTTCATCGCCCAAGCTCCCGGCGGTCGCTGTAGGTAATGGACAGGTCCATCTCGCCTGGAGCGAGCCTGGTGCAGCGAAGTATGCCTTTCGAGGCGAAGAGACGCTCGATGCCTTTACCATCCAAACGCCCGGCTCAGTCGGTAACAACAGCACCTACTTCAACGCCGATGTCGCCGTCGGCGGCGACGGCAAGATCCACGCCGCCTGGATCAGCGGCGGCAGCACGATTCAGTACGCGAACAAACAGCCTGGGCAAGACTGGCCCGCGCCGCAGAACGTGGCCCTGTTCGAGGATTTCGCCAACGGCCTCTCGCTGACGGTCAGCGGCAGCAATGTCTTCATCTCCTGGCGGCACCAGGGCGAAGATCCCAACGGCTATATCCGGTTCGTCTACTCGAACAACGGCGGCGTGAGCTGGCCGATCAAACTTGATGTGCCGCTCCCCAGCGGCACCTATGCTGGGGTGCCCTATCTTGCGGCAGGCCGCAACAACGGCCCGGTCTTCCTGGCCTGGACCGGCAACGACGGCAGGGTCTATGTTGGGCAGTGGAACGGCAGCAACTTCGCGCCGGTCTGTGTCTCGTGCTTCAGAGCAGATCTGCCACAGGATCTGTTCAATCCAACCGTCGCGGTCGCGCCGAATGGGCAGCCGGTAGCCGCGTGGCGCAGCGTCAGCCAGGGCGTGATGTATGCGTCACGCCAGCAGGACGGAAGCTGGGGCATTTCCAAACAATTCCCAGAACCTGATGTTACAGGGCCGGTAAGCATCCAGGTCGACGGCGCTGGCAATATTCATCTAGCCTGGGTCAGCAAAGCGACGGGCAGCCTTACTACCCGGTACGCGGTCAAAGCATCAACAGAACAAGGCTTCTCCAATCCGATCACCGTATCGAATGACGGCGGCGCGTTCAAGACAAACGTTGACATGGCCGTGTGCGCAAAATCCGGGTATAGCCTGGCGCACATCGCGTGGGAGTCGTTCAGCAATGGTCAGTTCATCCGCTACTCGCGCGTGCAGGCCAACGGGATCGGCTTTAGCGCGGGCATGATGGACGAAACCGTCGAGGGGCGATCACTGGCGCCGTTGGGGCATCTCGATCCGTGGGTGTACCTCCCGATGATCACGAAAGCGCCACCGCCGCCACCCCCGCCTCCTACCTGCTAGTAGCCCGACAAGCCCTAGAACAATAGCGTTCCTTGGGGATAGCGCCGTACAGACCTGTATGGCACTATCCCCTTTTAGATGGGCGCATCCCCCCAGAGCCGTCAGTCGGAGCTTGTTCTCCGACACCGGCTGCCCTCATCCGAGTGCCCGGTCGGGCCGGGGCGGGTATACCTGGGGCCAGGGAGTCTCCCAACCATTCCCGATCCTGAGCCGATGCATGAGATCCCATTCCCGAAAAGGTTCCTTGAGCATGCACCAGGACATTGGAAAACGGAGGAACGCTGTCATGCGAACAAAACTGTACTCATTGCTGGCGCTACTGGCGCTAAGCATGCTGGCCTGGCCGTCGTCGCCAAGCAGCGCCGCCGCACCACAGCCAGTCTATCAATATGGTGAGAAGATCACTCCCGCCACCGGCGAACACAAATCCCCCTCGGCAGCTACCGCAGGCGGTCAGCTCCACGTCGTGTGGTCAGCGCCCAACGCAGCCAACTACGCGACGCGCGCCGAGCAGGCGCAGGTCTTTGCCATCAAAGATCCGCCTGTCGGCTCGATCGGCAGCAATAGCACCTACTTCAACAACTCCGTCGCCGTCGATAAAAACGGCGTGATCCACGCTGTCTGGATCGATAGCGGCAGCACGATCCGCCACAGCAGCAAGACAGGCGATACGTGGTCGGCTGTACACACCGCCGCGACCGGCCAGAACTTTGCCAATAACCTTGCGTCTGCTGCTGCCTCTACCGGACGCCTCTTCGCGGCCTGGCGGCATCAGGGAGATCCCGACGGCAATATTTCGTTTATCGTCTCCGACAACGGCGGTGCCTCCTGGTCTGCGCCCATCGGCGTATTCCTGCCGACCGGCACGTACGCGGGAATGCCCCGGCTGGCAGGCGGTCCGAGCGGACAGATGTACCTGACATGGACCGGTGTGGACGGCAATGTGTACGTCGGCGAGTACAACGGCGTCACGTTCACGCCTACCAAGATCACCAGCGGCACCAACTTCTTCAACTCCACGGTCAGCGTTATGTCGAACGGGCAGCCCGTCGCGGCCTGGCGCAACGCCGATAACGGGGTCTACTACGGCTACCGCACCACGGCAGGGCAGTGGGTTGTGCAGAAGGTCTTCGCCCACGGCGGCGTGACCGGCCCGGCCACTATCGTCGCCGATGCACAGGATAATCTCCATCTGGCCTGGGTCAGCCAGCAGGCCGGCAGCGGCATGTTCGAGACATGGTACAGCTTCAAGACGCCCGCCGACCCATGGAGCGCGCCGATGGTTGTCTCCCGCGAAGGCACCGACTTTAAGACTAATGTGAACATGGCGGTCAGTCTGTCGGGCGGCACCGCGCTGGCGCATATCGTCTGGGAGTCGTTCCAAAAACAGCCACCGGAGCAGTTTATTCGCTACGCGCAGATCAAGACTCAGGTTTCGATCCCGCTCGCCGGGAGCCTGACGATCAACGGCGGCGCGCCGTACACCAACCAGCCGCAGGTGAACGTCAGCATCTCCAACACGTCGACGGGCCAGGCGACGGCGTATAGTCTGGCCGACGGCATCGATCCGGGAGCGCCAAGCGCGCCGTTCTCGAATCCGATGACCAATACCACGCTCAATCTGAATGTCACAGACGGACAGTGCCGCGCCCACACGGTCTACGGGCGGCTCGGCAATGGCACCAGCACATCGCCGGTCTTCGCCGCAACGATCACCTACGATCCGTTTGCGCGGATCATCGCTCAGGCGCGCAATCCCAACTCGACCTTCAACCAGCCGCTCAACGACTTCAACAGCGCGCTGGTGCCCTCAGGCGAGATCGGCTATACCCGCGAGGAGCGCTTCAACCTCTCGGTCGTCGGCGCGATGGACGAGTGTACCGGCATCAAGCGCTATGCGATCGTCAAGCAGGGCGCGGCCAAACCGGGAACCGGCGATCCTGCCTGGCGCGCTATTACCGGCGGCTACGTCAGCGCGAACGTTCAGTTCAACGCGACGAGCGGGCAGGGAACCTACGATTTCGATGTGTACGCCCACGACCTCGTCGACAACGAGACGACGACGCCGACCACTGTCCAGATCATCTACGATACGCAGGTGCCAACCTATACCGGAGCGACGACTCCGCTGCCCGCGACCACATCGACCAAAGGCGGTATTGCCACGATTACGGTCGGCAGCCCCACGGTCAGCGATAACCTGTATCCCGGCGGCGGCGCGGGCAAGCAGTACTGGGGCTACTGGGTTGTGGTCAAGCAATCCAGCGCCGCTGTGCCAACTACCGCCGAGTGGGAGAGCTACGGCGTGATCAAGCCCGGCGAGCTGCCATCCACGCTGCGCTGGAACATGGCGGATGGATTGGTCGGCAGCTTCCAGCGCGACGCCAACTATACCGTGTATATTCGCTATCTGGATGGCGCGGGCAATGCCTCGGCGCCCATGAGCAGCCAGCCGCTCCGCGTTGGGCAGCTCGAATACTTCACGCATCTGCCGCTGAGCAGCAGATAATTCTGTCGCCGGTCGATCACGAATCCCTGGAGCGCTGGTGCAATACCAGCGCTCCGGCGTTTGCGGTACAAACTTTGATGAGGTTAGCGCGATCTGCGTGCAGAAGCTAAGCCCTATCAATATTCATATCTGAGCGTCCTGCACGGAAGTGTAAAGACTTGACATAGAAAAACAGATGTGCTACCATCGCCGATGAAAGGGGGCTGACAGCGTGCGCTGATCGTCCCCTTTTTATAAATCTGAAGGTGGGGTACTGTAAATCCAGGAGTCGCGGTATGAAGAAGCCGAAGCCAGGTCGGGTATGGTACTTCGTCGACGAAGCAGGCGATCCAACCTTCTATAGTAAGCGTGGTCAGCTTATTGTTGGTCAGCCCGGCTGTTCTCCTATCCTCATCCTTGGTTTTATCCAAACTTCCGATCCAGAACCTATTAGAAAAGCTGTTCGTGAGCTACAACAACAAGTCATCAATGATCCGTACTTTCACGGTAGGCGATCCTTGAAGCAAACAGCGGTTGCATTTCACGCAAACAATGATCTATTTGAAATACGCTATCTCTTTTTTAAGCTTATCGCTTCTCTTGATTTTCGAGCTAAACTTATTGTTGCACGGAAAATAGAGCAGATATTTATCGAGTATGATCAACGTAATCAAAACGCTTTTTATGACCATGTTGTATCATGTCTCTTCCGAGATGTCCTGCATCTTAATGAGGAAAATCATATCTATTTTGCGAAACGACAATCACGAGCACGACAGGCACCTCTAACTGCAGCCATCGAAAAGGGGCGGGCTAAGTTTGAACAATACTCCGGGCCAGCAACACCAACAAGGTTTATGGTGCAAGCTCAAACACCGTCGCACGAGCCTTGTCTTAGTGTGATCGATTATATCAACTGGGCAGTATATCAAGCATATACATCACGAGATATGAACTACTTTAACACGATACGACACAAGGTGAGTGTAGTAGGAGATCTTTACGATCGTAACAAACCACATCGCAACTGGTATGATAGAAAACATCTTTTTGACGTAGAAAAAATCACACCTCTGTAGCTAGTCCCGTCTGAGGGGCACACGGCATGTAACAGCCGACTTTCGCATACAGAGGAGTGATTTCTTACACAAAGATACCAGAGATATTCCCATCTGTCAATAAGAACTGTATAACACTTTCACCTCAATGCATAGGAAACATCTATACATATCGCCTCTATTGTGCCCACAGCGCGCGGATAGTTAGGGTTACTGGATGCTACTTTCATCTACTAAAAAGACGCAGCCAATGAGCTATGCCAAACCAAGGGTGTCCTATGTTGCCCAAGTATCATAGGAGACGGTACAATACGCGATCATGGTGACAACACGACCCGTGCCGCTTAGCTATGACCGTGCTCGCCGATGGGATCGCGGTCTGCTCGTTTTGATCGTAGTCTTTGCGCTGCTGCTGCCGCTGTTCACGCCGCGCATCTACGCCGTCGACTCGGTCGAGTATTACGTCTATCTACGCTCGCTCTTCTTCGACGGCGATCTCGACTTCACGAACGACTACGCCCGCTTCCACGCGCTTAATCCTGAGGCTGGCATCCAGGGCGGCCTTCTCGACAAGCGCGATCCCACCACTGGCAAGCCGATCAACGTCGCTCCAGTCGGAGCGGCGATCCTGTGGGCACCGGCGTTTTTGCTGGCGCATGGCGGCGTGCTCGTGGCGCGGGCGCTGGGCAGCAGCGTGGCGGCGGACGGCTATAGCGCGCCCTATATCTGGGCGGTCTGCTTTGCCTCAGTCGTGTATGGCCTGCTCGGATTGCTGCTCGCCTACGGGATTGCACGACGCTACGCCGGGGTTTGGGCCGCTACCGCCGCCGTGCTGGTCTGCTGGCTGGCATCGCCGCTGATCTTCTACATGTACATCTCGCCGCCGTGGTCGCACACGGCTGGCCTGTTCGCTACGACGCTCTTCCTGTGGTACTGGCTGCGCACCCGCGATGCGCGCAGCCTGCGGCAGTGGCTGCTGCTC
>DASUTC010000167.1 GCA_036374795.1 Herpetosiphonaceae bacterium | reverse complement strand
CCAGCTTAATATATTGCCCTTGACGCTGCTGCACGATCCGCCGACAATTGAGGAGCGAGCCTTCGATCCAATACCGATCGAGCAGGAAAGGAGCATCATCGGGTATCCTAGACCCTGGCTCATCTGATGCATAGCGCAGGTAGCAACCATAGCGAGGTTTATCATGAAGGTAGGAGTGATCGGTGCCGGCGTGATGGGCACGGGAGTGGCCCAAAATCTGGCCCAGACCAATCACGATGTTGTGCTGATCGATGTGAGCGAGCAGATTCTGGAGCGGGCACAGGCCGCGATTCGGAATGGGCTGCGGCTCCATCGGATGCTCAACAGACAGGCCGACCAGCCCCGCATCGACGAGATGCTGGCGCGAATTGCGCTCAGCACCGATCTCGATCTGCTGCACGATGTCGATTTCGTGATCGAAAACGTCGTCGAGAAGTGGGAGGTCAAAAACGTTGTGTACCAGCGCATCGATCCGATCTGCCCGCCGCACTGCGTGTTTGCCGCCAACACCTCGGCGATCTCGATCACCCGCATCGCCGCGCTGACCACACGGCCCAGACAGGTGCTCGGCATGCATTTCATGAACCCGGTGCCGATGAAGCCGATGGTCGAGGTGATTCGCGCCTTTCACACCTCCGACGAGACGCTGGAGATCGCGCAGAGGCTCCTCGCGGCGATGGGCAAGCAGGGCATCGTCGTCAACGATATGCCCGGCTTCGTCTCGAACCGCGTGCTGATGCTGACGATCAACGAGGCGATCTTCCTGGTACAAGATCAGGTCGCCTCCGCCGAGGATGTCGATACGATCTTCAAGACCTGCTTCGGGCACACGATGGGGCCGCTCGAAACAGCGGACCTGATCGGCCTGGACACGATCCTGTTCTCGATCGAGGTGCTCTACGAAAGCTACAACGACAGCAAGTACCGTCCCTGCCCGCTGCTCAAAAAGATGGTCGATGCCGGGCTGCATGGCCGCAAGAATGGGCGCGGTTTTTACACCTACAGCTAAATCCGCCGCAAACCAACACACGTCCTGGAGGACCAGATGACCGAGCACAAACAGAAGATTCGCGATTTTCTCAACCGTCACTTTCAAAACCATACCTTTGAAGATGACGAGGATATTTTCGCCAGCAACTTCGTCAACTCGCTCTTTGCCATGCAGCTCGTGCTCTTCGTCGAGCAAGAGTTTAGGATCACCATCGACAATGAGGACCTGGACATCGACAATTTCCGCACGATCAGCACCATCGCGGCCTTCGTCGAGCGTAAAGCGACGTCGGCTGCGTAGCGCAGCACAGCGCGATGTTGCGATCGATGATCGACGATCAGGTGTACTAGGGGAAGCGCATGCAGTTTGAATTGACCGCCCAGCAGCAGGCGGATCTGACCGAGTACACGACGTTCGTTCGGGAGCGGATCGTGCCCTACGCCGATGCCTGGGATCAGGCCGAGCAGACACCGCCTGAGATCATCAGGCTCCTGGCGCGGCAGGGCTACCTCGGCGCGATCGTGCCCGCGAGCAGCGGCGGCACCGGCAAAGACATGCTGACGTTTGGCCTGCTCCACGGCGCGATTGGACGCGGCTGCTCGTCGATCCGCAGCCTGCTGACCGTCCACAGCATGGTGGCCTACGCGATCCACAAGTGGGGCGCGCGCCAGCACAAGGAGCGCTGGCTGCCGTCGCTCGTCTCAGGCGAGCGGATCGGCGCGTATGGGCTGAGCGAGCCGGACGTGGGCAGCGATGCCGCGAGCATCGCCACCAGCGCCACGCCGACCGGCCAGAGCTTTATTCTCAACGGCTACAAAAAATGGACCACCTACGGCCAGATCGCCGATCTTTTTTTGATCTTTGCGAGCTGCGAGGGCAAGCACAGCGCGTTTCTGGTGGAGCGCGACACGCCCGGACTCCACATCGCGCCGATCAGCGGCATGCTTGGCACGCGCGCCTCGATGCTGGCCGAGCTCACGCTGGACGGCTGTGAGATTCCCAAAGCCAATCTGATCGGCGGCCTGGGCTTTGGCCTGGCGGCGGTCGCTACCAGCACGCTCGACATCGGGCGCTACAGCGTGGCCTGGGGCTGCGTCGGCATCATCCAGGCGTGTCTGGAAGCGTCGCTGGCCTATGCCGAGCGCCGCATCCAGTTCGGCGTGCCGATCAAGAACCATCAACTGATCCAGCAGATGATCGCCAACATGCGCGTGAATCTGGAGGCGGCGCGGCTGCTCTGCTACCAGGCCGGTTTTCTCAAGGACATCAACAGCCCCGATACGGTGATGAAGACCTGGATGGCAAAATACTTCGCCGCCACCAGCGCGACGCAGACCGCCGCCGATGCGGTGCAGATCCACGGCGCGAACGGATGCAGCCCGGACTATCCCGTCCAGCGCTATTTCCGCGACGCGAAGATCATGGAGATTATCGAGGGCAGCACGCAGATTCAACAACTGATGATCGCGAACTACGCGCAGCAGATCGCGTGAAAGGACCAGCACTATGACGGGAGAGCCGCGCGCCGAAGCTGTCGCGCGCAAGAGCACATCGTCCGCCGTGAAATGCGTCGTCTGGGATCTCGACAACACGCTCTGGGATGGCGTGCTGCTGGAAGATCCGCAGGTCGTGCTGCGGCCCGATGTGGTCGAGGTGATTAAAACGCTCGACAGCCGGGGCATCCTGAACTCGATCGCCAGCAAGAACGATCACGATCTGGCGATGGCGAAGCTGTGCGAGTTCGGCGTCGAGGAATACTTTCTGTATCCGCAGATCACCTGGAGCAGCAAGTCGTCGTCGCTTGAGGCGATTGCCAGGGCGATCAATATCGGCATCGACACGCTGGCGTTCGTCGACGATCAAGCCTTCGAGCGCGAGGAGGTGGCCTACGCTCAGCCGAGCGTGCTCTGCCTGGATGTGGCGGATCTGGCGACGATACTGGATCTGCCCATGATGAATCCCCGGTTCATCACCCAGGACTCGAAGCTGCGCCGCCAGATGTACCTGAGCGACATCGCCCGCGCCAGGGCCGAGCAGGAGTATGTCGGTCCCAGCGAGGGCTTTCTGGCCTCGCTCGGCATGATCTTTACGATCGCCCCGGCGGGCGAGGGCGATCTTCAGCGCGCCGAGGAGCTGACGGTGCGCACCAATCAGCTCAACACCACCGGCTACACCTACTCCTACGAGGAGCTGGATCAGCTTCGCCAATCGCCCGATCACAAGCTGCTGATGGCAGGTCTGAGCGATACCTACGGCAGCTACGGCAAGATCGGCCTGGCGCTGATCGCATGTCAGCCGGAGGTGTGGACGATCAAGCTGCTGCTGATGTCGTGCCGGGTCATGTCGCGCGGCGTCGGCACGATTATGATGAGCCATATCCTCCAGATGGCAAAAGCGGCGGGCGTCCGCCTGCAGGCCGAGTTCGTCTCCAATACCCGCAACCGCATGATGTATATCACCTACAAATTCAGCGGCTTCAAGGAGGTCGAGCAGCGCGGCGAGATGACGATCTTCGAGCATGATCTGCGCCAGATCCAGGCGTTTCCTCCGTACGTCGAGGTCCGCCTGCTCGATTAGGCTGTCCCGTGCTGCCGACGCTTGAGGCCGTCGAACGACGGCAACGACCACTCGAAAGGAACATTTAAGCATGACGCTCGCTCCGATCCGCCTGTTACGGGCGACCGAAATCCAGAACATGCTCGCGGGCCGCGAAGACGAGATCATCGAGGCCGTACGACGCGCCTACGAGGTCCATGCCGGGGGCCAGAGTTCCCTGCCGCACTCGGTCTTTTTGCGCTTTCCCGACGATCCGCGCAGCCGCATCATCTCGCTGCCGGCCTTCCTGGGCGGCGACGCGCCGATCGCCGGCGTCAAATGGATCGCGTCGTTTCCCAGCAATCACGATCTCGGCATCCGGCGCGCCTCGGCGGTGATGATCCTGAACTCGGTTCGCACCGGCCTGCCTGAGGTGATCATGGAAGGCTCGCTGATCAGCGCCGCACGCACCGCCGCCAGCGCCGCGCTCGCCGCGCGCTACCTCCACGCGGATCGTCCAGCCGAGACGATCGGGCTGATCGGCTGCGGGATCATCAACTTCGAGATCGCGCGCTTTCTGCTGGCGGTCTTTCCGCAGATCAGCACGGTGATCCTCTTCGACATTCAGGCAGAGCAGGCGGCGCGCTTCGCCGCGCGCTGCCGCAGGCTGCGCGAAGATCTGCGTGTGGTGAGCGTCGATAGCCCGGCGGAGGTGTTCCGGCAAGCGCCGCTGGTCGCGCTGGCGACCACCGCCGTCGAGCCGACCATCGACGATCTCTCGATGTGCGCGACGGGCAGCACGATCCTGCATATCTCACTGCGCGATCTGACGCCGCAGGTCATCCTCGGCTGCGACAATATCGTTGATGATGTCGATCATGTCTGCCGCGCGCAGACCTCGGTTCACCTGGCCGAGCAGCAGGTGCGGAACCGCGACTTTATCCGCTGCACGCTGGCCGATATTACGCGCGGCAGTGCTCCGGCGCGTACCGATCGCGAGTCGATCGCCGTGTTTAGCCCGTTCGGGCTGGGCGTGCTCGATCTCGCGGTCAGCCAGCTCGTGCTGGAGCAGGCGCAGCGCCAGGGCATCGGGTTGCAGATCGACGATTTTCTGCCATCGGACGAGGCGCTGTGATACGACCTCCAGCGCCCGCATTGATCCGATCGATCGACGGGGCACCGCGCGTCGTGCCCCGCCAAGGTTGCGCTTTCGCTAGAAAAATGGGGGCTTACCAACCAGGCGCGCGTATGGTATAGTTGATCCTCCGCGCGTCAAGCGGGACTGATCAAGACCGGTGTCATGCTAGGCATGATCCTGGTCGTTTTGTGCTGTCACGCAAATGGTTTGGCTTGTATGGAGGTTCAAGATGCGTGTCGGGTTAGACTGGGGAACGACCAACACCAGCGCTACGATCTATGATGGGCGGCGCGTCCGATTGCTGGATCTTGATCCGGTCAACGCCAATCCATCCGTGCTGCGAACCGCGCTCTTCATCGGGCGCGAGGGCGATGTCGCGCTGGGCCGGGCCGCGATCAATCGCTATACCGAGGGCAACGTCGGACGCGAGATCGAGTACCAGCGGACCTACATCGGCGAGATCGCGATGACCTTCGCGGGCGTTGGCACGATCCGACAGGGCATCTTCGTGGATACCGACGCCAACGCGCCCGGACGATTGTTCCTGTCGATCAAGCTGGCGCTGTCCGATCCGACCTACACCAGCACCAACGTCTTCGGCGCGACCTGGAGCGTCGAGGAGCTGATCGCGCTGACGCTGAAGCGGATCGGCGAGCGCGTCCACGAGCTGACCGGCGAGCAGATCGATGAGATCGTGATCGGGCGTCCAGTCCACTACGCCACCGAAGAGCGCCGCGACCAGATCGCGATCAAGCGGATGCGCGCCGCCGCCGAGCTGGCCGGGCTGCGCAACGTCCAATTTCTGGCCGAGCCGACCGCCGCCGCGCTGACCTATCGGCGGCAGAGCCACCGCGCGCAGCATGTGCTGGTCTTTGACTTCGGCGGCGGTACGCTCGACGTGACGATCATGCGGATTGAGCCCAACGGCCAGCGCGAGATCCTGGCGACCGACGGCGTGCCTGTCGGCGGCGATCTGCTCGATCAGCGGATCGTGATGGGCAAGCTGCATCCGCACTTCGGCGCGGGCGCGGTGCTGGGACCGCGCCGCCTGCCGCTGCCCGCGTTCCTGCTCGATCATCTTGAGGGCTGGCAGAGCATCGTTGAGATGCATAATCCCAAGACGCTCGACATCATCGACGAGGCGATTCGTACGGGCGACAAGCCGCAGCAGCTCAGGGCGCTCCGCGCGCTGGTGCGCGAAAACTACGGCCTGCCGCTCTACGAGATGGTCGAGGGCACCAAGCGGCAGCTCTCTGAGACGACCGAGACGACGTTGAGCATGCACGCCTCGGCGATCAACTTCGACGAGTCGCTGGCGCGCTGGGACTTCGAGCGTCTGATCGGGCCGGACGTGCGCGCAGTTGATGCGTGTCTGAAGCGGGCCTTGAGCGCGGCGCAGCTCGATCCGCGCGAGATCGACGTGGTGCTGCGCACGGGCGGCTCGTCGCGGGTGCCGCGCTTTGTGCGCCTGCTGGAAGAAACGTTCGGCAACGATAGCCTCTTCGACGAGGGCGAGGGCATCTTCACCTCGGTCGCATCCGGGCTGGGAGCGGTCTTCTCCGATCCTCACCTGCGCCGCCAGCTGGCAGACACCGGCCACCTGCAATAAGAACAACGAACAAAAGAACAAAGAACAAAAGAACAAGGTCTTAAATGGCTTGTTCCCTTGTTCCTTTGTTCCTTGTTCCCTGATCCCAGCGCTAGCGGGTATTCTCGTCCATGCGATTGGTGATGCTCTTGCGCGCTGCGGCATCCGGCGGTAGCTGGTCGAAATCGACCTGGCTACCGCTGCCGCGCTCAAGCTCCGATCCCTGGCGAAACTCCATCCGCTGAACGCGCAGCTCAGCCTCTTTGATCAGCGCGTCGATGTTGGTGCGCGCATCTGCTCGACCGCGCTCCTGCTGAAGCGCCTTGAGGTCGGCCAGCTCCTGCTCAAGCGTGCGATTGGCGGCGGCCAGGTCGTCGGTGTCGCTCGCGTAGGTCAGCCGCTCCTCGACGTAGTCTTGCAGATTCTCGTCGCCGTCGCCACGTAACCTTCGTCCTTCGGTCATAGTCGTCTCCTCTCACCGGGATCGCATCCGGCAGCGGCAGGGCAGCGCTACACGCTATCCCAGACCTCTTGCATCTCACCCAGATGCGTCACGGAGCGATCCGCATCATCGCCCAGCGCCCGCTTGAGCGCGCCGAAGAAGCTGTGGACCGCCGCGTCGATCCACGGGTCGTCAGGCGTCTCGCCGACCTCCTCCGAGAGCTGATGGTAAAAGTCCTGCCTGGTCCATTTTTGCAGCAGACAGACCATGCGGGCATAGCGCTCGGCGAAATCGCCGCCCCACATCATCTCCTCAACCTGGACTTCGGGCGCTTCGCCGACGCGCACCACCGAGGCTAGCTCGGTCGCCAGGGCATCGTCGGTTTCAACCGCGCGATGGCGCAGCGCGTTGAAGACCGCGCGGGTCCACTTCTCGGCCTCGGCGCGCGATGGAAAATGGCCGATGCGCGTTACATCGTCGATGAACGTGTTGCGACTCGCCGACAGCGGTGTTGCGCCCGCGCCGCCGGGCGTGTTCGGGAAGATCCCGCGCGGCGAATTGCGCAGGTACTCGTCCATCTGCTCGGTCGTGTAGGGCAACCGCGTTTGATCGGCAGTAGGAGCGTTGTGACCCTTGGTAAAGCTGGCCTCGTTGCGAAAATCGTTGCCGCGCTCCATCTCGATGCGGGCATCCGGCCCGACCGCGCGCACCACCGTATCGGGACGATACGAGGCTGGCGGCGGCAGCTTGCCCTCATTCTGAGCCTGATCGATCGCCTGCGCGCGCGCCGGATCGCGTCCGCTCTCCTCGGTGCTCGGCTCGGCACCAGCTTCGGCGTTGTGATGGCCCGACGTTGCGCCGATGTTCTTGTTGATGCCGGACGCGCCGGGATAGGTCTGAGGATCGGCGGTCGTCGCCGACTCCTGTGGCGTACGCTGGTGAGGATTCTCGTGTTGCGTCATTACGATGTTCTCCTTTACGCAAGCAGTTGCCGTAAGTCCTTCAGCAACTGCAATGCCAGGGGCAGATCGCAAAGGAGCGCGCCATCGAGCAGAGGCGCTATCAGGTAGTCGAGCGCGCCGGAGCCAGCATTGTCTCAAGCTCGCGTAGATCGCGGATCACCGCGCAATCCACGGCGGGCGCTTTCCCGGCGCGATCGAGCAGCACCGGCTCGATCCCCGCGGCTCGCGCGCCGCGCACATCGGCGTAGTAGCTGTCGCCGATGTGCAGCGCCTCGTGGGGCTGCACCCCGGCGCGCTGAAGCGCCAGCCGGTAGAACTGGAGGCTGGGCTTGGCAAAGCCGATGTTGCCTGAGCAGAGCACGAAATCGAGGAAGCGCGTAAAGCCGTGGGCATGCAGGATACGCGGCAGCGTCGGTGCCCAATCCGACACCGCGCCCACACAGAAGCCACGGGTATGTAGCCACTCCAGCACCGCGCGCGACTCAGGAAACGGCTGCCATGCGGCTGGCTCGCCATACCATGCGATCAGCTCATGTGCCAACTGTTGCTCTTCGTCGTACAGGCCAAGCGCGTCGAAGACCTGGCGGTAGTAGTCCAGCCACATCGCGCGGATCGTCTGCGCATGCGACCAATCATCGCGCAGCGAGTGGTAGCGGGCCATGTGCTCGACATCCGCCAGCCGCATCGCCATATCGACCGTCTCCTGCGAGACATTGTGGCCGTGCGCCTGCAACAGTTGACGGCAGACCTCCGCAGTGGGCTGCGCGGGGTGGAGCAGGGTATGACCGACATCGAAAAAAACAGCTTTGATCATCAAAAAAATCTATCGTGAATCGTTACACGCGGCTGTATTTTCCCAGCGCGACGTGCAACAACGCTTAGAAAGCAGCGGACTTGCCCAGCAGCGGCGGCAGCTCGGCAATAGCGTGGATCACCGGCACGTCGAGCCTGGGCCAGGTGCGCCGCCGCCAGTCGAGCAGGATCGCATCCATGCCCACCGTCCGCGCGCCGCGCACATCGGCGTAGTAGCTATCACCGACATGCACAATCTGTTCGGGCCGCACTTCCGCACGCCGCAGCACCAGCCGATAAAACTCCTGCGACGGCTTGGCAAAGCCGATGGCGCCTGAAACCAGCGCCCAATCGAGGTAGCGCGACAGGCCAAGGGTGTGCAAAATACGCGGCAGCCCCGATACCCAATCCGAGGCGATGCCCAGGCGGTAGCCCTGCGCGTGCAGCGCCGACAGCGTCTCCAGCACGTGCGGGTACAGCCGCCAGTTCGCGGGATCGAGGTAGCGGTCGATGATCGTCTGGGCGTAGCGCGCATCGGGGTCGGAGACGCCCATCTCGGCGAGCCACTGGCCGTAGTAGCGCAGGTACAGGCGATTGATACGCTCATCGGCCTCCCAGGTATCGCTGAGCGGACGCAGATAATCGGCCAGAAACAGACGCTCGGCGCGACGGTGCGCGGCGGAAAGCGCAGCATCGTCGGGCTGGACTCCCAGCTCCGCCAGCAGCGTGGCGACGATCGTCGGCGCTTCGCCGATTGGCTCGATCAGGGTGTAGCCGACATCGAATGAAATAGCGGTGTAGCGCCGGTCTGTGGACATGCCTAAAGCATACCAGCACCCGTGGCTCAAGCGCAAGCCGCTTCAGCATCGGCGCGCGTAACCCAGTATAATGCAGGTGTTCACGGAGTAGAATCAAATCCTATGCATGCAACTCGTCCACGTCTTCCACGCTCGATCGCGATCCTGTCGGAAAACATCAAGTTCGAGCATACGATCTTCGCGCTGCCGTTCGCCTACCTGGGCAGCCTGCTGGCGGCGGGCGGCTTTCCATCGCTGAGCGTCTTCTTCTGGGTCACGGTGGCGATGGCCGCCGCGCGCACTGCCGCGATGTCGCTCAACCGCTATATCGATCGGCACATCGACGCGCGCAATCCGCGCACGGCGCGCAGGCCAATACCGGCGGGCCAGCTCTCGGCGCGGGCCGTGCTGCTCACGGCGCTGCTGTCGATGGCGATCCTGGTGGTCGCGGCCTATATGCTCAATCCGCTCTGCCTGCTGCTCTCGCCGATCGCGCTGGCCGCGCTGGTCTTCTACTCGTACACCAAGCGCTTCAACCCGTTATGTCACGTCGCGCTGGGCCTGACCGATGCGATTGCACCTGCCGGGGGCTGGCTGGCGGTCCGTCCGTCGTTCGCGTGGCCGGAGGTTGCGCCGATGCTGCTGCTGGCGCTGGCGGTCGCGCTGTGGATCGGCGGCTTCGATATGCTCTATGCCTGCCAGGATGTCGAGTTCGATCGGCGGGAGGGCCTGCACTCGATGCCCGCCGACTACGGCGTTCCATTCGGCCTCACCATGGCGCGCACGTTCCATGTGGGCATGCTGGCGGCGCTGATCGGCGTGGGAGTGCTGCTGGGGCTGGGCTGGCCCTTCTACCTGGGCCTGGCGATCACGGCTGGGCTGCTGATCTGGGAGCACAGCCTGGTCAAGCCCGACGATCTGAGCAAGATCAACCTGGCCTTCTTCAACATCAACGGCTATATCGCCGTGGTGCTCTTCGTCTGCACGCTGGCGGCGCTCTACGTCTAGCGTCCGCAATCATAGGCGGATCAGCTTGCCGACGGTCGCCACTCCTGCGGCGTGCGGCTGCCGGAGCCTTGCCCGCCCTGAGCGAAGAGCGGCGCGGCGGTGGTATCGCTCGGTGCCATCGTCAGCGCGCCGACCTCCGCCACCACCGTGTCCGCCGACAGGAAGCGCCCCAGCTCCGGGTCGTAGTAGCGCGCGTGGTAGTAGAGCAGCCCCGTCGCGTCTTTGCGCTGCCCGGTGAAGTTCAGGCTTGTCTCCGGTGTTGCGCTGGATGCTATTGATCGCTGCACTGATCGCTATTACTGGATCGGCTGTACCAAGCCACAAGACCAGGCAAAATATTAGGAATTAATGCAGCGATCAATAACTCTTATCCTCATACATTTGTCGCTCCCTCCAATTCGTTAATCAGAAGTAATGCCTTCGCTGCTTCACGGCGAAGCTGCTCTTCAGAGATCATAAAAGCGGTTTCTTGACCAGGAAGGCACTCGTGCCAGTAGCTGTCAACGGCTCCAAAGAGAGCGTCTAGGATGCAGAAAAGCTGCATATCCATTCCTTCTGATTCGGATTTGAACGCATTCAGAAATTGACGCTCGAACTCCTCTACAGAAATTTGACGTTCTATAAAGGCATGGATTAGCAATTTGTACTCTAGGAGCCTCATCCTATCCTCCTCCAAGCTTACCAGTGGTTGTAACATGACGGATTTGATCCAGAGATAATTTCCAACCGCTGATGAATGTCCCATTCAGATCAACAACCACATTACGGCCGGTTGCAGGATCATAATAATGGGTAACGTTTTGTCCACGATACGTTCCTTGAATCTTTTGTATCCTTGGTAGATGAACATGCTGATCCAGGGCATCCAGGAACAAATCCTGATTAGCCGCATTGTTGTTACCCACAACTCCGAAATCTTTTGCATGCTTGAATTTCTTATTGAGTTGTGTTCTTAAGAACTTAACACAGGAGTTGTGCACCAACCACTGCCCATCGCCGACAAAGAAGGTATGGGCCTGGGCCACGCTGAGATTGTACATTGGCTGGACCTGCGCGACAACGGTGATGCCTTGCACCATCCCGTCGGTCTGGTCCGCCGTGCGCACCTGCGCGCCAACCCACAGCTCGCCCGCCGCCGTCCAGCCTTGTTCGTGCGTGTAGAAGGGATGTTCAGGTGTCGTTTCGATCACCTCACCATCGATTGTGAGCTGCACGATGATCGGGTCGGCGTGGACCAGCACCGCCGTGACCGTGTAGCTGCCCGTGGTTCCGGTTCCCTCATCATAGGCTAGCACGTGTTCGCCCACCTGCACCGTGCGGATCGCCTTCGGTCCCTGCGCGGTGGCGACCACGGTGTCCCCACTGAAGCTACACGCTTTGCCGACAGTCGCCACCGCCCTGCCGACCTTCCCCAGCGTCGTGCCAACGCGCGTGGCCTGGCGCGCTTTGGCCGCGACCTGCGCGCCTTTGGCGACGGCCCGCACACCCACGCCGACGCCGGTCACGCCGGGCAGCAGCAGCCCGACGATATTCCCAGCCATCGAGAGGCCGTTGGTCCAAGTCAGGCCGTTGTTGTAGATGTCGTAGGCGTCGTAGGCGATGCCCGCGATGTCCAGCGCGCTCTCGATGTAGTGCCCGGTCGGGTCGGTGTAGCGCAGCGGGTTGTTGGTGGCGTAGGCGTAGCGGTTCAACTCCTGCGGCGTGCGGCTGCCGGAGCCTTGCCCGCCCTGAGCGAAGAGCGGCGCGGCGGTGGTATCGCTCGGTGCCATCGTCAGCGCACCGACCTCCGCCACCACCGTGTCCGCCGACAGGAAGCGCCCCAGCTCCGGGTCGTAGTAGCGCGCGTGGTAGTAGAGCAGCCCCGTCGCGTCTTTGCGCTGCCCGGTGAAGTTCAGGCTTGTCTCCACCAGCCCGCCGCTGCGCACCTCGCCCCACGGTTTGAACTCCTGCCCGCTCTGCCACGCGCCGCTCGCGGTCAGCAGCACGCCCGGCCCGCCCAGGTGGTCGCTGTGCAGGTAGTGGAGCGTCGAGCCAGTGCTCGTGTTCGTGCGCTGCGCGACGTGCTTGGCCTGGAAGAGATACGTCTGCCGCGCGACACCGCTTTCGAGGTCTTCCTCCCACAGCGCCGAGAGATAGATCGTCGTCGTGCCGTTGCGCTGCTTGCGCACGCGCTCGCCGTCGGCGTCGTAGGCATAGCGCTCGACGATGCCATCGCTGCCCGTGACGCTGGCGACCAGATTATTGACAGTCCAGCTCAGGCTGCGGCCTCCGCCCGTCAGCAGATTACCGTTGTTGTCGTAGGCGTAGGGCTGCCCGCCCTTGCTGCGCACCTGATGCGGTCCCGCCCCGGTGCCGTTCCCAGCCGCGCCATAGCTGTAGCTTACTGGCGCTTTGCTGCTGCCCTTGCTCGTCAGGTTGCCGATTTTGTCGTAGGCGTATTCCTCGTTGTAGAAGCCCGCGCTGGACGGCTGGGTGCCGGTGTCCGTCGTGAAGGCGCTGACCAGCCGGTCGCGGTGGTCGTAGCCGAACGTCTGCTGCTGCTGCGCCACGTGATCGCTGATCGTCGCGACATTACCGGTTTTGTCGTAGGTGTAGCTCCGGTCGAAGATGTTGGACGTACTGACGGTCGTTCGCTCCAGGCGCCTGGAAAGCGGCTCGTAGGTCCAGCTTTGCGTCCACCGGCTACTGTCGAGGCCGAACTCCGACTGGATCGGCTGGTCGATCGCATCATAGGTCGCGCCGCGCACCAGACAGCGGCTTTCGGTCGCATCCACGCAGGTGCTGCGCTGGCGTCCGGCGGAATCGTAGCGGTTGTACACGACCTCGCCGTTGGGATAGCGCAGCGTCTTGACCCGCCCGCCCGCGTCGTAGGTTCGGCTAAACACCCGGTTGCCGGAGAGGCCGTTGACGATATGCTCCTCGCTCAGGGTTTGCCCGCGCGCATCATAGCCGTAGTGCGCGGTGATCAGCGGGCTGCTGATCGAGGTGCGCTGGCCCTTACCGTTGGCGACCGGCTCGTCGTAGCGGTAGACGCCGCTGGTGAACTCGCGATAATCGTCCAGGTAGTTTGCGCCGCTATAAACCCAGTGTCGGAAGCGCCAGTTCTTGCCCGCAGGCATGGCGTAGGTGTAGCTGTTGCGGACGGTCGGGTTATTCTCCTGATAGACCAGCACGCCAAAGCCCTGAGCATCGTCGAGCGTGAGCTGCAAGATGTACCAGGTATTGGGCGTCAGGCTCGCGAGCAGCGGCTTGGGATAGACCCAGGTCGTGCCGTCGAGGGTATACTGGACTTCGAGCTTGCCGTTGAGCTGGCGCACGCCGAAGCGGTTGTTCACGCCGCCATCGTTGCTCTCCACCGCCAGGTGCGCATCGACGCTCGCGCTATCGACCTTGAAGCGGACCTGCGCGCCCTCGCCGCTGGTCAGGGTGTAGGCCGAGCGGTAGAACGTGCCGGTCCAGCCACTACCCGTGCCGACATTCTTGACCACGCGGTTGCCCGCATCGGTGAACGGCACGGTCTGCTGCGTGTTGTATGTCCAGGCGGTCGTATCCTTGGCATCGTACGCATCGGCGATCAGGCCGGTCGTTCCTCTGGCGATCATCCGGCCCAGGTCGTCGTAGCTATAGGTGATCGTCTGGTTCTTCGCGTCGGTCTGCCTGACGAGCTTGCCGTCGGTGTCGTAGGCGTAGCTCCACAGTCCCATATCGGGATCGGAGAGCGAGGTTTTGCGGCCCAGCGCGTCGTAGGCTACTGTCGTGCTGTTGTTGTGGGCATCCGTCACCTGCGTCAGGCGGTCGAACCGATCATAGCCATAGGCCGTGCGCGCATACTCGGCGTACTGCGTCGGGTAGGTGCTATTGCAGAGCAACCCATACCAGCCACAATCGCCCTGCATCTCCAACACCTGATGCAGACGGCCAAAGCTATCGTAGCGGTACTGCGTCATGTGGCGATTGGCGTCGACGACGGAATGATACTCACGCTTACCGAGCGAGTCTTGCACGATGCCATAGAAGTGTGAGGTCGTGGCGTTATCGGGCAGCGTCACGACCGTTTCGCGGCCCAGCGCGTCGTAGCTTGTGGTCTTGTAGCGCACGCTGGCATCGGGCTGGACGTAGGCCCAGAAGGTATCGTTGGGCGTCTCGCTGCGATAGCGCGGCTGCGAATCCTTGATCATCCGATCCAGGCCGTCATAGACCTTATCGGTGATCACCGTCTGCGCGGCCTCGGCGCTCTCCTTCTTCGTCTGGATCTCACGACCAAGACCATCATAGAACTTGATGAGTGGTCGGGTGCCCATCACGCCATTGACCTCGTCCTTCGCCGCGACGACATAGCGGAACGGCTGCTCCCAGTCGTAGTAGTAGGCCTGCACGGTGGGCGAGCTGGAGGTATCGCCCGGCTTGATCAGCTTGACCATCCGCCCAAATACATCGTACTCGGCGCTGGTGAGATTGTTGTTCGGGTCGGTCACGCTGATCAGCGATCCCATGCGGAAATCGTAGTTCGCCTGCTCCGTCAGAACCACGCCGTTGACCGCTGGTGGGTCGACTCTCGTGCTAAAGGCGTGGAAGGTGGCGTCGTACGTCGTGGTGGTGGTTGAGGCGGCGCTGCCGTTGCCCGGCGCGCTGAACGTGCGCACGCCGTTCACAACCGATGACGTGCCCGGCGCGGCATAGCTTGTCTCGGTGATGCGATTGCCGTAGTCGTCGTAGGTGTAGGTCGTATCGACGCTCAGCAAGCTACCCGACAGCGCGGCCTGTGGCGGATCGGCATAGAGCTTGCTGACCCGCGTCAGATCGCCTTTCGCGCCGATATACCTGGGAGCGCTGTTGTTGTCGTAGAAGTTGGCGGTGTACTCAACTTGATTCCAGGCCGCATCGAAGACCACGGTCGCCGTCTTGCGGTCGACGATATACGGATCGGCCTCGCGGATCGCATAGTAATGTCTGGTTCGCCGCAGGAGCGCGTTATTCTCGTCGAACTCCTCGACGCGCGACAGGTTGCCATATTTGGTGGTGGTTGCCGCTCCGTCGATGTAGTTGGTATCGCTTTCGTCGTAGAGGTACGTCGTGCGCTTGCTGAGCGCCTGCGAGCCATCCCACGTCGTCTCGATCTTCTCGGCCTCGTAATTCCAGGCGCGGTACAGCCCCGTCAGCGGTGCCGGGCCATAATCGTAGAAAACGACCGTAAAGTTATGGGTGGTTTCCTTGAGCAGCGGGCGTACACCGGCGTTCTCCGGGCCGAACACCTGGGTTAGCCGCTCCTTGCCCTTGAGGAACTCGCGGTCACGCATCTGCTGGAAGCAGGGGTCGTTAGGAATAGCGTTGCCCTCAAGCGGAGCGCCAGCGGCATCCTTGGGAAAACAGCCGACATCGCCCTGCACGAAATGGTGCCGCGTGAGCGTACCGCTGGGGTCGATCTCGTCGACGGAGCTATGACCCCGAAAGTCCTTCATCGGCTGCGATACCAGCCAGTTCTTGTACGGATGGTATGGGTCCCAGTATTTGTTGTAGTACAGCGCCGCCGAGTTGGGCCACTGGTTCAAGCTCTGGCTGTACAATCCCTTATCGCCGTCGCCGGTATTCATCGCCGCCGCCAGCGACGTACCCAGAGAGTTTAGCGCCGGAGCGGCGTAGTCATAGGTGTACGTGTAGCTGTTGCCGCGACCATCGGTGAGCGTGCGGCTTTTGACCCGGCGGTGATTGTTGAAGTTAATCTTGCCGGTTACTGCGCCGATCTGCTCGTAGGTAAACGTTTCCTGACCGCCCTGGCCGTTGTTGACTAGCCGCAGGCGGTTCCAATCGGCGATAGCCCAGGTAGCGCTTCCCCGATCAGTGCCGTACTCAAACCAGGTGCGCGGCAGGCGAGTCGTGCCGTCCTTCGCGTACTCCGTGATGCTGTTGAGTGTCAGCTTGGGATAGGCGGTATTGGCCTGGTTGTCGTTGATCGTCTGATCGGAGAAGAGCGAATAGACCTTGCTATCCGGCAGTAGATTGCCGTTGGCATCCAGGTTGAAGCGATATTCTCGCACCAGCTCCCAGGCCGCACCAGGCTGGCTCCAGACCTTGATCGCGTCCAGGCGGCGCGTCTCACGCGGCTGACCGAGCGTACCGCCATATTGATTGTCTGCGCCGTCGAAGGCCGTATCGTTGGTGCGCGCCGACGAGACAAACTCGACCTTGTAGCGGTCGATCGTGCCCCTGGCTGTGTTGCCGCCCCAGGTGATCGCCGTCGGCCATGCATCGCGGTCAACCGCAGCGCGTCCATAGTTCCAGGGATCGCACGAGTGCAGCGGCCCGACCCAGGTATCGCGGCCATAGCTGTAGGTGATCGTGTTCTTATGCGTATCGACGACGCGCGTCAACAGCCACTTGTAGGATTCGATCTCCGCGCTGGTGGCGCTGGCACAGCGATTCCAGCCATACCAGAGATCTTCCTCGAACTCAAAGAGCGTGCCGTCCGTGGCCCACACCTGCCACTTGTAGCGCGGCTTCCATCCCATCTGGTCGTAGCCGCCCCGGATCGGCGCGCCAGCGGCGTCCGCCGACGAGCTGCCGAAGGGTAGGACGCGCACTTTGATGAACGACTCGTCCGTCGGACGCCAGGCCCAATGGGTCGGATCAGGATCGTCGGGGCCGCTATTCCCGGCCAGTGCCTCGGCGCGCACGAGGTTATGCGACTGGCCGTTGAAGACCACGGTGTACGTGTCAACCCACTTGTTGGTACCCGCGTTAATGGTGATCTTGTTGCGGGAAACCATTCCTGTATCGAGGCTCCACCCTTTGCCAAGCCAGCCCGCCTGCTGCTTGGGACGCAGACCAGCACCGCCGTCAGTTGCGCCGGAGCTATAGCTGAGCTTCAGATCAGGCTTGATGCTATCCGGACCAGCCGGAACCTCGATCGGCATGCTATAGCTCGCGTGCCCGGTGAACAGGCTGACCTGCCAGCCTTTGAGCGAGGGAATGTACGCCTCCGAGGGCGATGAGCCGTCGCTCAACTGGTAGGCGCTGAAGTGATCGACCACCGCAGCCGCAGTGTTGCTCTGGGCATCGACGGTGGTTGGAATCGAAACCCACACACCTTCCTTCCTGGGACCGGCCTCAGGATCGAACCAGAAGAAGGTCAGGTCGTCCTCAGCAATGCCCAGCGCCTGCAACTGCTCATCGGTGTAGCGCAGCGTGATCGTCACCGGCGCGGCGAACTGGTGAACGTCTCGTCCCTGGTCGTCGGTCGCGTTGAGGAAAAACGTACCGAAGCCTTGCCTGGTCCTCGAAATGAGCGGCGGATTCTTTTCACGGGCGGCGGGCTGGCGCTGGTAGCTGAGTGTGAGCGCGCGATCTAACGCCTTCCCCGGCACATGAACCTCGACCTGACCGTCTGCGCTGCGCATTGTCGTCGGCTGGCCTGGGATAAAGCGCGTCGAAGCCGACCCCCGATGCTGCTCAAGTGCCAGGACACCGGCGATCTCGTGGACGGGTAGCTCAAGCCCTTGTGCGCTGGCCTGGGCACGTGCGAGCAGCGCCCCGCCTCGCGGCATGCGCGCAAGCCTGACTGTGGCGGTAAATGTCGTACTGGCGCTGCCAGCGAGCTGCTCCTGTGTCCAGTGCCAGCCTTTTGCAGATGAGATCAGGCCGTTATCGGAAACGGGCAGCGCGCCGTCGGGAACCGGCAGTGTGAGCGTCAATCCATGCGCGGCGTGCGCTGCCTGATTCGTTACCGTGATACGAATGGTAGCGGTCGTGCCCACCACGACCGGATCGGGCGCAACGACGAGATCGAGCGACAGGCCTGGCCGATTCCGCTGCTGAAGCGGTCCCGATGTGCGCGTCTCAGGCTGCGGCGGTACTGCGGCAGCCGAGGCCTGCGTGGGTTCGGTGAATGAGCTACCTATCGGCGCGACGGGGATCACGTTTATTAAGAAGATAATGAGGAGCAGGAACGAAGCTCGGCGGACAGAAAGCATGAACGAACCTCCGATAGGCAGGCACAGATCGTCCAGCCGATGCAGGTACCCGGCTAGATGATCAACAATATTGAGATGTTGCTTGGATTATTTCGTTTGGTAGGGAATAATCCGGTAACAGATTGCCTGGCGAGATAGCTTACCCGATGTAGAGCATCGACAAAGCTCGCCTGAGTGTACTAAAGGGTGACGTACATGACAAGTAGTACAAAAGTACTCCCTCGCTCTAGCCCAATCTGACAGGTAGAGCACAGCGGGTGCAGACAATTGCACACCCGGCAAACGGCGAGCATCCGGGCTACCGAATCGATCTGCCGCGTGGCAGGGGCTATGCCCGCGCGCTACAACAACCAGGCCGATGCATCGGCGGACAGGATGAAGCGCGGGATCTCCGCGTCAAACAGCACATCGTCGGTGCCGATGAAGCGATACGAGCCCTCCATGTAGCCCTGCGGCGACTTCAAGACGCAGAAGCTATGGTACTCATGGACGCCTCCCGGCGTTAAGATCGGCTGCTCGCCAACAACGCCCTCGCCGTCGACCTCGCGCTCATCGCCGATCGAATCGTAGATCAGCCAGTGCCGCGACAGAAGTTGGACCTTGCGTTTGCTGACGTTCTCGATCCGCACGAAGTAGGCAAACACATATTGCAGATGCAGCGGCTGCGAATGGTCGGGCAGATAGCGCGGACGAACCGTGATCCGAATGCCGCTAGTCTCCTTGTAGTAGAACGGACGAACCATACTCTCCTCTCAACGCTCATAAAGACAAGCGGGCCAGCCCAAAGCCCGCCCGCTATTGTAACAGCCAATCGCGCTCCGGCGGCGGCCTGAACGCTGATCGCACGGCAGACCCGCTCCGAAAACAACAGGATTTCATACGACGCCGGACATTAACAAGCGCGCAACGCCTGGTTGCGCGCTATCGACCATGAACAGTGCCGCGCTGAAAGCTACCGATGCACGATCACCTTGGTGCCCGTCGGTGCCCAGTTGTAGAGCCAGGCCGCCGAGTTGAGCGGCAGGTTGATACAGCCGTGGCTGATCCGCACGCCGGTGCCGAAGAGATTATGCCAGTAGGTGCCGTGGAGCGCCACGCTGCCGTTGATGTACATCACGTGCGGAACGTTCGGCACCACCCACGACTCGCCGTTGAGGTTGCCGCGCATGGTCTGGCTGCGCAGCTTGGCGTAGATCGCGTACGTACCCGTTGGCGTATTGAAGCCGTCCTTGCCCGTGGCAACCGGCGCTGAGAAGACGACCTGCCCGTTCTCGTAGGCGATCAACTGCTGCCGTGAGATGTCCACATCGATCACTTTGCCACCGGCGGGCGCGGGCGGCGCGGCTGGTTTGGGCGGGGCGGGCCTGGCGGTTGGCTTCGGCGCGGCGGGCTTGGCGGTTGGCTTCGGCGCGGCGGGTACCTCCGTGGGCGGGATCGCCGTAGGCGGCACGGGCGTGGCGGTCGGTGGAAGCGGCGTGGGCGTGGGCGGGATCAACGAGGCAAACGCCGCCGCCGGTTGATCGACGCTCACGGCCTGCGCGACCTGCACCGCCGACTGTTGTTCGGGCGTGATCAGCGCTTTTGCCAGCGCTACCTCGCGGCCCAGCGCCGTGATCTTGATGTCTTTGCCCGCCGCCAGCGCCGGGTAATGCTCCAGCCGCGCCCGCTCGAAGTACTGCACCCGAATGCTCGCGCCGTCGACCTGCTCCCAGACGGGCTCGGAGATCGGCTCGCCAAAGAGCAACGCGCCTTCGTGCTCGCGCCAGAAGCGCAGGAACGGCCCGGAGAGCGTATGTCCTGTTCGTTCAAAGATCTGCTCGTCGGCGCCGGGAGCGCGCGGCGGCAGCTTGGGAAACGTCCGCCAGCGCGTTCGCTCACGGCCCAGATCGCCTGGAACCACCTGGCCGTCGCGCTGCTCCAGCCGCGCGCGCTCGAAGTATTGGACCGGAACATTCGCCTCGACGACAATCGGCGTCAGGGGCAGGCCCAGCAGCTCGGCACCATTGTGCGCGTTCCAAAAATCAAGAAAGCCGTACTGATTATCGAGCGTCTGGCCGGTCTGCTCGAACGAGCGGCTGCCCTCTTGAGCGAACGTTCGCCCCATCCATAATCCGGCGATCACCAGCGCGCACAGCAAGTACCAGAACTTTCTGCTGCTCCAAGTCACGGCATGCTCCCTTTCCGGCAGGATCGTTCCTTACACAGACAGCAATCCTGGCTGTCTGGACGCTCCGAGTATATCGGACCCGATTCAACGTGTCAATACCGGAAAGCGGCGATGCGCGTACACGCCCCGCGGGATGAATCGATTCGCGCACTGTCTGGAAACAATCCAGGTTATGGGATATAAAAATCGCGCACAAGAAACGCTATAGCAGGCTTTCCTGCTGCCAACTGCGCAGCTCGTTCTCTTTGAGCAGCCGCGCCCGATCGATATAGTGCAGCATCACGTCGTCGCGGTCATGACCTAGCTGGATCTTCAACACATCGGGATCTGCGCCGTCCACAAGCTGCCAGACCGCCGAGGTATGTCGTAGCAGCGAGGGTGTCACCTGCTCCGGTATGCCCGCCAGCGTGCGATACTTCTCGCAGAGCAGGCGCACCATGCGCTGTTTGATCGGAAAGACCAGCGGGCCGGGATGCTGCGTCATCCATGCTTGCAGCGGCGGAAACGACTCGTCCGGTATCGGCACGACTCGTCCGGCGACGTACAGCATCCGGTTCGGCATATCGACCTGCGTGCGTGCCAGCGCGCATGCCTCGCTGACCCGCAGGCCACAGCCCAGCAGCACATGCAGCAGCGCGTAGTCGCGCGGGTTGCCCTCCGCCACACGCAGCAGCGCGGCGACCTGCTGGCGGCTCAAGGTCTGCGGCAAGATATACTCGTGCGACGGCTGCTCCAGCTTCTCCACCGGCGACTGGCGAATCAACCCAATGCTGGCGACAAACTCGAAGAAATGCCGCGCCGACGAGCGCTTACGCGCCAGAGTCGCGCCCGTTGCCTCGTTCTCCTGAAGCTCGGCCAGCCAGTGCCGCAGATCCTCAGTCGCGGGCACGTCGTCGCCCCGATCATGGCCCAGCATCCAGGCCCGAAGCTGCTCCATATCTTTGATATAGCCGTGAATCGTCAGCGGGCGGCGGTTCTGCGCCCGGAGATGCCGCTCGAACTCCTTGAAGGCATAGCTCCACCAAGACTCTGCCATATGCTCCTCCTTTGAAGCTGGATCGTCGCACACATATTCTAGAATCTTCCCTGGTCGCGCGCAACTGAGAAGAGCCAAGAACCAAGAACCGGGTGCCATGCGGGCGCCAGACGCACCAACCGAGAACTCAAAACTTGAAACTTGAAACTTGAAACTCAAACCTCACTTCGTTTCGAGGGTTGACTAAGTCGGTATCAGCAAGTAGTATGACCCTATCCACTCTTCAACGGCACCACCATTCTTTCGGCATCATCGGGGAGGTACAAGGATGTCCGTCCATCGTTGGAAGCGAGCGGCTGCGCTCCTGCCGCTTGTGGCACTGCTAGCCTCAGTGCTGCCCTACCAGGCGACCGCCGTTCTGGCGTCGCACACGCCGACCCCCGCCAGCGTGACGATCGCCGGGTCGCTGCAAAGCGAGGCTGGCTGTAGTGGCGATTGGCAGCCCGAATGCGCTACCACACATCTAACCTACGATGCGACCGATACCGTCTGGCAGGGCAGCTTCGCGCTCCCGGCTGGCAGCTACGAGTATAAGGCTGCGCTCAACGACGGCTGGGCCGAAAACTACGGGCGCAATGCGACTCCCGGCGGCGACAATATTCCATTCACGCTCGCCGATCCGGGCACGGTCAAGTTCTACTACGACCACAAGACCCACTGGGTGGCCTCGAACAAAAACGCGGTGATCGCCACAGTGCCGGGCAGCTTCCAGAGCGAGCTGGGCTGTAGCGGCGACTGGCAGCCCGACTGTCTGCGCTCCTGGCTGCAAGATCCCGACGGCGACGGCACCTACACCTTTAGCACTACCGGCCTGCCCGCTGGCAACTACGAGGCCAAAGTCGCGATCAACGAAAGCTGGGCCGAAAACTACGGCGAGAACGGCGCGCCCGGCGGCGCGAATATCGCCTTTACCGTGCCGAGCGACGGTGCCGAGATCTTCTTCAGCTACGATCCGATCAGCCACGTGCTGACGATCAGCGCCGAGGGAGCGCCCAAGGGCAACATCGGCCTGGCGCAGGCACACTGGGTAGCGGCGGATACGATCGCCTGGAAGGTGGCGGGCGGCGCGGCCAACACCTACAGGCTCCACTTCGATCCCGACGGCGGCCTGACTCTGACGCCGGGCGGCATTACCGGAGGCCAGTCGGTCACGCTGACCTACGATCCCAACGGCCTGAGCCCGGCGATCCTGGCGAAGTTCCCGCATCTGGCGGGCTACGCGGCGCTCAAGATCGATCTCGACGAGTACAACGATCCCGATATTCGCCAGATCCTCAAGGGCCAGATCGCGGTGTCCGCGACCGACGGCGAGGGCAAGCTGGTCGACGCGACCTCGCTGCAAATTCCGGGCGTGCTCGACCACCTGTACAGCTATAGCGGCGAGCTGGGCGTGATCTACAGCGCCAACGTGCCGACGCTCAAGCTGTGGGCACCGACTGCCCGCTCGGTCAAGCTGCACGTCTTCGCCGACTCCAATCCGGCGACAATCAGCACGGTCTACCCGATGGACTACGACGAGTCCGTCGGCGTCTGGAGCGTCACCGGAGCGGCTGGCTGGACCGGCAAGTTCTACCTGTACGAGGTCGAGGTCTTCGTTCGCGCCACGGGCCGCGTCGAGCGCAACATGGCGACAGACCCGTACTCGCTCAGCCTGTCGATGAACAGCACCCGCAGCCAGATCGTCAACCTGGACGATCCCGGCCTGAAGCCCGCCGGATGGGCGAGCGTGCGCAAGCCAGCGCTCAGCGCTCCCGAAGACATCGTGCTCTACGAGCTGCATCTGCGCGACTTCAGCGCCAACGACGCGACCGTGCCAGCCGAGCATCGCGGCACCTACAAAGCCTTCACCGACACCAGCACCAACGGCATGAAGCATCTGCGCGCGCTGGCGCGGGCGGGCCTGACCCATATCCACCTGCTGCCGGTCTTCGACATCGCCACGATCAACGAGAACAAGGCCCAGCGCGAAGATCCCGATCCGGCGCTGCTCGCCAGCTACCCGCCCGACTCCGAGGAGCAGGCGCGGATTGTGACGGAGTACGCCGAAAAAGATAGCTTCAACTGGGGCTACGATCCCTACCACTACACGACGCCTGAGGGCAGCTACTCGACCAATCCCGACGGCCCGACGCGCATCGTCGAGTTCCGCGAGATGGTCCAGTCGCTCAACGAGAACGGGCTGCGCGTGGTGATGGATGTGGTCTATAACCACACCAACGCCAGCGGACAGGCCGAAAAGTCAGTGCTCGACAAGATCGTGCCGGGCTACTACCACCGCTTGAACTCCAGCGGCAACGTCGAGACGAGCACCTGCTGCCAGAACACGGCTACCGAGCACGACATGATGGAAAAGCTGATGGTCGATTCGGTGGTGACGTGGGCCAGGCACTATAAGGTCGACGGCTTCCGCTTCGATCTGATGGGCCACCACATGAAGGAGGACATGATCAAGGTGCGCGCGGCGCTGGACGCGCTGACGATCGCCCAGGATGGCGTGGACGGCTCCAAGATCTATGTCTACGGCGAGGGCTGGAACTTCGGCGAGGTCGCCAACAACGCGCGCGGCGTCAATGCTACGCAGCTCAACATGGGCGGCACCGGCATCGGCACCTTCAACGATCGGATGCGCGACGCGGCGCGGGGCGGCGGTCCCTTCGACAGCGGCCAGGATCTCAAGAAGCAGGGCTTTATCAACGGCCTCTACTACGAGCCCAACGCGCTCGATCAGGGCGATGCCGCAGCGCAGAAGAATCGGCTGCTGCTCTACCAGGATCAGATCCGTGTGGGGCTGGCGGGCAACCTGCGCGATTATCTCTTCACCGATCGCACCGGAGCGACCGTTAAAGGCTCGGATGTCGACTACAACGGCTCTCCGACGGGCTACACGCTCGATCCGCAGGAGACGATCAACTATGTCGAGGCGCACGACAACCAGACGCTCTTCGATATTATCCAGACCAAAGCACCGCTCGACGCGACGATCGACGAGCGCGTGCGGATGCACAACCTGGGCATGGATCTGGTAGCGCTCACGCAGGGCGTGCCTTTCTTCCAGGCCGGGCAGGACATGCTGCGCTCGAAGTCGCTGGATCGCAACAGCTACAACTCCGGCGACTGGTTCAACAAGCTGGATTTCACTTACGAGAGCAATAACTGGGGCGTCGGCCTGCCGCCGGGCGAGAACGAGGCCAACTGGCCGATCCTCAAGCCGCTGCTGGCGAATCCGGCCCTCAAGCCGGGCAAAGCCGACATCCTCACGGCGGTCGAGCACTTCCGCGAGCTGCTGCGCATGCGCAAAAGTTCGCTGCTCTTCCGGCTGCAAACCGCAGCGCAGATCCAGCAGCAGGTCAGGTTCCTCAACACCGGGCCGGATCAGCAGGCTGGCCTGATCGTGATGAGCATCGCCGACAGCGGCGCGACTGACCTGGACGATCAGTACGAGCAGATCGTCGTGCTCTTCAACGCTAACGACGAGCCGCAGACCTTTACCGATAGCTCGCTGACGGGCAAGCGGCTGGCGCTGCATCCTGAGCAGGCAGTGTCGAGCGATCCCATCGTCCGCACGGCCAGCTACAACCAGGCGACCGGCACGTTCACCATCCCGGCGCGGACCACCGCGGTCTTTGTGATGCAGGAGAAGTTCAAGATCCGCATGCCGATCATGTTCAAGAACCCGTAACCGCTCGACGGACGCGCGAAGGGCTGGCTGTCTTGCGGGCAGCCAGCTTTTTTGCCAGCCATGCTATCATGGCGATCCTGAGCAGGAGGAGCGCTATGTGAGACGCCTCGGCTATAAGCCGATCGCGCTCGATCTGGCCGCCTATCAGATCCGGTATGTGCTCACCGGCTCGCTCGCCGCCGCGCTGTATGCGTGAGGTCCTTTGTTCTTTCGTCGAGATCCTGGTTCCGAGTACCCTCTGGGCGGCGCGGTTCTCCTTTGTTCTGTGTTCTCCATCTCTACTTCGTTTTGTCGTTTGACAAACAATACGACAGCCACTAGCATGCAACGCCATCTCACCTGTAAGCACACATCATCGTAAAGCGCCCGGTTCTGTTGGCCCGCTTGAAGGAGGTACGAGGATGACCACCCACCGCTGGAGGCGTGCGGCGTCGCTATTGCCGCTGTTTGCGCTGCTGGCAACTGTGTTGCCGTTGCAAGGAGCCCGCGCGGCGACGGTTATTGCGACTGTTGCCGGAAATTTTCAAAGCGAGATCGGTTGTCCTGACGACTGGCAGCCCGCCTGCGACAACTCGCTGATGAGCGACTCGGATAACGACGGGATTTACACGTTTACCATCGCGGCTGGCGGATTGCCGACCGGCTCGTACGAGTACAAGGTCGCGCTCAACCGCACCTGGGATCTGAGCTATCCCGCCAACAACGTCTCGTTTACGATCGCCGCCTCGGACAACAGCATCACGTTCTCCTACAACTCGGCGACCAACGACGTGTCGCATACGATCACCGGCAGCCGTCCTCCGGCTCAGGACAACGACATCTTCTGGGACGGCCTGGCGCACAATAGCCGCGACACGCTCTACCGCACGCCGGGCGGTGCCGTCACTTCCGACACCCAGGTGCTCGTGCGCTTCCGCACCTTCCACAACGATGTCACGGGCGTGACGCTGCGGAGCTACCACACCGGCCTGGGCGCGGAGAAGCTCTTTGAGATGCAGCGGGTAGCCACGGGCGTGGACTGTTACCAGCCCGCGCTGCACTACACCTGCGACTTCTGGCAGGCGACCGTCGACGCCAACAGGATCGGCACGCTGTACTATCGCTTCATCGCCAAGGACGGCACCAAAACCGTCTACTACGAGGACGATAGCGATGTGCGCGACGGCGGCTGGGGCGCGCCATACAATCCCGCCGAATCCCAGGATCGCGGCTTTGTGATCACGGTCTACGATCCCAACTTCAGGCTGCCGATCCGCTGGATGCAGGAGGGCGTGGTCTATCAGATCTTCCCCGATCGCTTCCGCAACGCCGATCCGAAGAACGATCCGACGCCCGACAAAGACAACCCGCGCCTCAGCACCGATCCGCGCTACGCCTATCCCAACGGCGAGGAAGTCACCAACACGCAGCCGCAGTACGATCAGATCGTGCGCATGAAGTGGGGCGAGCTGCCGGAGGGCTACTGCCGCAACTACCAGGAGATTACCGTCGCCGACTGTCCCAAGCGCTTTGCGCAGCCCGGCAGCGGCAGGGAAGAGCCGCGTGGCCGCGATTACTACGGCGGCGATCTTGAGGGCGTTACCGAGAAGCTGCAATATCTTAAGGATCTCGGCGTCACCGTGATCTACTTCAACCCGATCTTCGCCGCAGGCTCCAACCACCGCTACGATACCCGCGACTTCAAGATCATCGATCCGTATCTCGGCGATCTCGGCGACTGGAAGACGCTTCAGCGCGAGGCGCAGGAGCTTGGCATTCGGATCATCCTCGACGGCGTTTTCAACCATATGTCGTCGGATAGCCCGATCTTCGATCGCTACCATAACTGGAAGAGCGACAAGCTGACGCTGGCGATGAAGCACCAGATCTATATGCCGCTGGTGCCGCAGGCCGCGCAGGGCAACGGACCCGGCCCGGTCCAGGGCGCGTGCGAGAGCGTCAGCTCGCCCTACCGCTCGTGGTTCCGCTTCCGCCAGCCCGCCGCGACCGAGCCTGCCGTGTGCGCGCCCTACACCCGCACCAGCGACAGCTACTATAGCTCGTGGGCCGGCTTCGATAGCCTGCCGCAGCTTTCGGAAGAGCCGGTGGTGCAGAACTACATCTTCGGCGCTGAGGATAGCGTCGCGCGCTACTGGCTCCAGGAGGGCGGCGACGGCTGGCGTCTGGATGTGATGCAGGATAAGAGTATTCCCTTCTGGGAGGGCTTCCGCGCGCAGGTCAAAGATGTCGATCCTGACGCGATCATCATCGGCGAGCTGTGGAAGAAGTTCGATGTGCTGCCATACGTCCAGGGCAATACCGCCGACAGCGCGATGAACTACCGGCTGCGCGATGCCGTGCTGGGCCTGCTCGTGCCGGGCGCGTTCGACGCCAAGGGCTTTCCCGGCAGCGGCAACCCGATCCCGCCGTCGGACTTCGCCGATCGGCTCCTGTCGGTGCGCGAGGATTATCCCGACGCCGCCTACTACTCGCTGATGAACCTGCTCGACTCGCACGATACCGAGCGGCTGCTCTGGACGCTCACGCCAGGAGCCGAAAACCGGCAGCAGCGCGAAGCGAACGCCGCTAATCTGGCCGAGGGCAAGCAGCGCCAGCGTATCGCCGCGATGATCCAGGCGACCATGCCGGGCGCGCCGACGATCTACTACGGCGATGAGGTTGGCCTGACCGGCGACGACGATCCCGACGATCGCCGCACCTATCCCTGGGGCGATGCCAGGGTCCGCGCCGACGGCGATACGCGCGATCCCGACCTCGACCTGCTGGCCTACTACTCGCGCCTGACCGAGATGCGCCGTGGCAATCAGGCGATGATCGACGGCGACCTGCGCTTCCTGCTCACCGACGACACCAATGGCACGGTCGCGTATGGCCGCAAGCACGAGAACCACGCCGCGATCGTGGCGATCAACGCCAGCAAGCAGCAGCGCACCCTGACGATCCCAGTGGCGGGCTACCTGCCCAACAGCACCGTGCTGGTCGATGTGGTCGGCTGTGGCGTGAGCGACTATCCCCGCGAGTTTACCGTCGCCAACGGCACGCTCACGCTGACGCTGCCCGCGCTGTGCAGCCTGTCGCTGATGACCCGCGACGCCGATCTGACGCCGACCGCCGCGCCGACTAATCTTCAGGCCACCGCCAGCGGCCTGAGCGTCGCGCTGAGCTGGACCGGCGTGGCGGGCGCGAGCGGCTACAACGTGTATCGCAGCCCCGTGACTCGTGGCGGCTTTGAGCTGGTAAACACCGTCCCGATCACCTCCCCAGGCTTTATTGACAATAGCACCGATCTACGCAGCGGCCAGCGCTACTACTATGTCGTCAAGGCGCTCGACAACCTCGGCAACGAGAGCGCGCCGTCGAACGAGGCCAGCGCCGTGCCGAGCTACCCGATCGGCTGGGCTAACCTGCAATGGCCGCCGACGCTGACGTACACCGTCAGCGCGGTCAACCCCACCGACACAGTCTATGGTCAGGTCTATATCGAGAACGTCACCATCCAGCCGGGCGCGACACCGGGGCTGATCGCGCAGCTTGGCTACGGGGCGGCAGGCAGCGATCCGCGCCTGTGGAACACCTGGGTCGGGATGGAGTTCAATGCCAACGTCGGCAATAACGACGAGTTCAAGGGCAACCTCCAGCCGACCGTTCCGGGCACCTACGATTATTTCACGCGCTATAGCACCAACGGCGGCACAAGCTGGACCTACGGCGATCTGGACGGCATCGAGAGCGGCAGCTTCGCCGATCAGACCGATAGCCCCGGCAAGCTGACGGTCAATCCCAACCCGGATCAGACGCCGCCGGACGCCCCGGCCAACCTTCAGGCCAGCAACGGCGGCGCGACGACCGTACGGCTGAGCTGGACCGCATCGACGGCTACCGATGTGTATCGCTACGACATCTACCGCAGCACCACGGCGGGCAGCGGCTACGTCAGGGTCGCCTCGGTCGATGAGAACACCACCGAGTTCGCCGATACCGATCTGCTGACCGGCACGCGCTACTACTACGTCGTGCGAGCGGTGGACGAGGCCAACAACACATCGCCGCCAAGCAACGAGGCCAGCGCCGTGCCGCTCGCCCGCGACGTGCAGGTCACGTTCGAGGTCACGGTTCCGGCGGGCACGCCAGCCGACAGGACGGTCTATATCGTGGGCAACCAGCCGCAGATCTGCAACTGGTGCAACCCGCACACCGTCGCGCTGACCAAGGGAGCCGACGGCAAGTGGCGCGTCACACTGACCTTCACCGAGGGCACCGAGGTCGAGTACAAGTACACGCTCGGCTCGTGGGACTTCGTGGAGAAAGATGCTTCGTGCGGCGAGGTCGGCAACCGCCAGATCCGCGTCGTCGGCGATGGCTCGAACACGCAGCTGGTGACGGATACCGTCGCGAACTTCCGCAGCGTCCCGCCGTGCGGCGCGTAGTACATCGGTAGCGTAGCCGAATCAGGCGGGGAAGATGGGCTGTAGGGGGGCGTCTTGCAAGACGCCCCCCTACAGATTCATCAACACGTCGCCGGAGACTTACGTACGACTCCGCGCCTCGTCGAGTGCCAGATCGATCTCCTCACAGACCCATGCATCATCCTCAGCCGCGCGCCGCTCGACCAGCGCATCGAGCGCCGCCGCACCGCCGATGCGCCCCAGCGCCCAGGCGGCGTGCCCACGAACCAGCGGCTCGTGGTCGCGCAGCGCGCCGATCAGCGCGGGCACGGCCTGCGGATCGCCCCAGTTGCCGAGCGCGACCGCCACGTTGCGCAGCAGGCCCCGGCGCTTGGTCCGCTTGATCGGGCTGCCCTTGAAGCGCTCCCGAAACTCCTCATCGCTCATACCGATCAGATCCAGCAGCGCGGGCGCGACGAGCTCTGGCCGTGGCGCGAATTCCGGCTGCTTCGTGTACTCGCCCCAGCGCGCATTCCAGGGACAGACCTCCTGGCAGACATCGCAGCCGTAGATGTGGTTGCCGATCAGCGGGCGCAGCTCGCGCGGGATCGGACCCTTCAGCTCGATCGTCAGGTACGAGATGCAGCGGCGGGCATCCAGCACGTGCGGCCCGACGAACGCCTGCGTCGGGCAGGCTTGCAGACAGCGCGTGCAGCCGCCACAGCCGCCTACCGGCTGCGGCTCGTCGTAGGCCAACTCGACATCGACGAGGATCTCGCCCAGGAAGAACCACGAGCCCTGGCGGGGGTGGATCAGCAGCGTATTCTTGCCTTGAAAGCCCAGGCCCGCCATCACGCCGACCGGACGCTCCAGCACCGGGCCGGTATCCACATACGAGCGCCCGATCGCGGCCCGCCCAACGCGCTGCTCCAGCCAGGCTTGCAGTTCGCGCAGCCTGGGCAGCAGCAGATCGTGGTAGTCGTCGCCCCAGGCGTAGCGCGAGATCTGGCCGCGACCGGGATCGTTCCACAGCGACGGATCGGGCTCGGCGGCGCGGTAATGCACGCCGCAGACGACGATCGAGCGCGCGCCCGGCACCGCCTCGCGGGGATCGGAGCGGCGCGCCGCGTTGCGCGCCAGGTAGTGCATCTCACCGGCATAGCCCGCTGACAGCCAATCGTCGAGCGCGGCGGCGTGCGGCGGCGGCACGGCGGGCGCGATCCCCAGCAGATCGAAGCCAAGCCGCTGCCCCTCGGCCTTGAGCGCGGCGGTCAGTTGAGCAATCGTCTCTTGCATTATGTCGTGTATTGTACCAAACCGGGGAATCACATGAGGCGACCGGATCAGTCCAGCCGCCTCGACGGATAGCGCGGGTTTGGCGAACAGCGCCGACTACTCCGACCAGCGCTGGCGCAGCCACACGAGCAGCCCCAGGCCCAGCATAACCAGCATCAGCGCGCCGTTAAGCGCCAGCCGATCGCTCCTGAGCCGCTGCCGAAGCATGCGCTGAAACTCGGCGGTATCGTTGAGATGGGGAAAGGGCGTATCGGGCACGGGCACGCCCAGGAAGCGGCAGAGCGGCTCCCAGCCCTGCTTGACATCGTAGACCAGCAGCCGCTCGGCGGGCACCGCTCGCTGCACTTCCGCGTTGTGCCGCTTGAAGATCGAAATGGCGTGATGTTTATCCTCGAACCTGCCGCCGAACGTGCCGTCCCAGATGATGCTGTCGCCCATGCGGCGGTGCAAGCGCCAGGACGGCGATTTCAGCCACCACAGCCATTTTGGCGGAGCGTTGCGCCGAAAGCCGTAGATCGTGTTGAGCGCGCTCTGATGCCATCGATCGGCATCGCGCACGCTGAGCAGCACCTTCGCGTCGGGATAGTGCGCCATCATCTCGCGGTAGAAGGTACAGCCCGGCCAGTCGACCGTGGCCTGGTACCCTGCGAGCAGCGCGTCCCAATCGACAGATTTACCCTGGCTGGCGGCGAGCCAGATACGCGCATGCTCAGGATGGGCGAAGACCTCGCGCATGTGGTAGCACTTGCCGAAGCCCAGTTGTTCCAGCGCCGCCTGAAGCGAGCTGGTCCCCGTGCGGCCAAAGCCCGCTCCGATCACCTTGATCGTCATAACCTCCTCGTGTCGAAGCGCGTGTCAATCATCGCCACAGCGCTATCGCCTATCCTTGAGCGGCACGCACTATGATGGTCCAACAGCGCGGCTGGACTGAGCACCAGCTAGTAGACAGGTCGCTGTCGCATGCGAGCGAGCAACACAGCGCCCAGCACCGCCAGCGACGCAGCCGCGCCGACAGTGAGCCGCGCTCTTCGCTCGCGCCGCGCGACCATCTGCTGAAACTCGGCGGTATCGTTGAGATGGGGGAAGGGCGTATCGGGCACGGGCACGCCCAGGAAGCGGCAGAGCGGCTCCCAGCCCTGCTTGACATCGTAGACCAGCAGCCGCTCGGCGGGCACCGCTCGCTGCACCTCGGCGTTATGGCGCTTGAACACGTCGATCGCGTACGCCTGATCCTCAAACCTGCCGTGAAAGGTTGCTTTCCAGATATTGTTGATCATGCGCCACTTATGGCGTGTCCGTGGGTTCAGCCTGAACAGCCAGTTCTCCAGCGACGGTCGATGGCTGCTGTAGATTGTGTTGAGCGCGCTGGTGTACCATTTGGCGGGATCGCGCACGCTGAGCAGCACCTTGGCGTCGGGATAGTGCGCCATGAGCTGCCTGTAGAAGGTACAGCCCGGCCAGTCGACCGTGGCCTGGTACCCCGCGAACAGCGCATCCCAGTTGACCGGCCTGCCCTCTGTCGCCGCCAGCCACATCCAGGGATGCTCAGGATGGACGAAGACCTCGCGCATATGGTAGCACTTGCCGAAGCCCAGCTGTTCCAGCGCCGCCTGAAGCGAGCTGGTCCCCGTGCGGCCAAAGCCCGCTCCGATCACCTTGATCGTCATAGAATCCTCGTTGCAACGTTGCGAGTGTAAAGTTCAAAGTCCAGGCCCTCACCCCGCTTCGCTGCGCTCAGCGCCCCGCTCCCATTGCGAACAGGAGAGGGGAGAATCTGTGCCCGGTTCTTGGTTCTTGGTTCTTGGTTCTTTCATCTCCGGCCTGACGGCCCGCTATTCGCCGGTGACAATCGCGAAGGCCAGGCCGTCGTAGCCTTTGCTGCCCACGGTCTGAAGCACCGTCGCTGTCACGCGCGGCTCGGCTGCCAGCGCGGCGTTGAAGCGGCGCACGCCCTGAACGTTGTCGTCGTCGCTGGCCGCGTCGATCACCGCGCCATTGCGCACGACGTTATCGGTGATGATCAGGCTGCCGCGCCGCGTCAGCTTGAGCGCCCACTCGAAATAGGCCGCCGTGTTCGGCTTGTCGGCGTCGATAAAAACCAGATCGAACGGGCCGTGGCCTTCGGCGGCAAGCTGCGGCAGCGTGTCGAGCGCCTTTCCCAGCCGCACCTCGACCACGCCCGACAGACCGGCCTGCGCGAGATTGGCCTGTGCCACCTCGGCATGCGTGGGATCGGCCTCCAGGCTGATCAGCCTGCCGCCTGCGGGCAGCGCCCGCGCCAGCCAGATCGTGCTGTAGCCGCCCAGCGTGCCAATCTCCAGAATCGATCGCGCCCCATGTGCCAGCGCCAGGATATGCAGTAGCTTGCCCTGGTTTGGCGCGACGTTGATCTGTGGCAGACCGGCCTCACTCGACGCCTGTAGCGCCGCATCCAGCGCCTCGTCAGGCGGCACAAACAAATCCGTGATATAGCGGTCAACCGCAGTCCACTGATCTTGAGACATGAATCTCGCTCCTTAGCGGCGCTTCGGCGCGCTCTAAGCGTAGAACCTTAGCACCGCGTAATGCTGTCGATTAGTCGCGCAGCGCGACCAGCGCCAGATGCTCCCAGAACGTCGGATACGAAACCGACGCGCTGCTTGGATCGGAGATCGTGGTGCTGCCCTCCGCCGTCAGCGAGGCGACCGCCAGCGTCATCGCCAGCCGGTGATCGCCGTAGCTCTCGACCGCCGCGCCGTGTAGCTCCCCGCCGCCCTCGATCACCAGGCCGTCCGCCGTGGGCGTGACCGCCGCGCCGAGCTTGGTCAGCTCCGCCGCCACTGTCGCGATCCGGTCGCTCTCCTTGGCGCGCAGCTCGGCGGCATCGCGCACGATCGTCGTGCCCTGCGCATGCGCCGCCGCGACCGCCAGCACCGGGATCTCGTCGATCAGCCGTGGGATCAGATCGCCGCCGATGGTCGTTGCCGTGAGCGGCCCGCCGCGCACCGTGACATCGCCGACCGGCTCCTGGCCCTCGTTGCGGTGATTGCTGATCGTGATCTGCGCGCCCATCGCTTGCAGCACATCCAGCGCGCCGGTGCGCGTCGGGTTGAGGCAGACGCCCGCCGTGGTGATCTCGGAGTCGGGATGGATCGCCGCCGCCACCCACCAGAACGTAGCCGACGAGGGATCGCCCGGCACGCGCAGGGATAGCGGATAGGGAAAGACCGGATGCGCCGGTGGATAGAGCGTGATGCGCTCGCCCTCGATCGTCAGGTCGACGCCCATCGCCGCCAGCATGCGCTCGGTATGATCGCGCGAGACGGTCTTGCCGGTAAGCACCAGCGGCCCATCCGCCAGCAGCCCCGCCAGCAGCAGCGCGCTCTTGACCTGCGCCGAGGCGACCGTCAGCTCGATCTCGCCGCCGTGAAGCGGCTGCCCGTGGATCGTCAGGGGCGCGCGTCTGCCACCCTCCTCACCGTCGATCTGCGCGCCTAGCCTGCGCAGCGGCTCCACCACGCGCAGCATCGGACGGCTGCGCAGCGAGGCATCGCCGGTGAGCGTGGCGCTGAAGCGCTGCCCGGCCAGCAGGCCCGTCAGCAGGCGGATCGTCGTGCCGGAGTTGCCACAGTCGAGCACCGTCGAGGGCGCTTGCAGCCCGCGCAGCCCACGGCCCTGCACCCACACCGCGTCGCCGTCGCGCTCGATCGTCACGCCGAGCGCCCGCATACAGCCGATCGTCGACAGACAATCAGCGCCGGTCAGAAAATTGGTGATGCGCGCGTTCCCCTCGGCAATCGCGTTGAACATCACGGCCCGGTGCGAGATCGACTTATCGCCCGGCACCGCGAGCGTGCCCCGCAGACGCGGCACGGCTGAGAGAGTTATCGTATCGTCTGGCATAGATGTCCTGGCATGGATGATAACCTGATCGATAAGCGCGGCATGACGCCGCCCTCCGATCAAACCGAAGCAGCAGAGTCGGGACGGATGCATCCCGCGCGACTATTACATCTGCGGATCGCCAGTGAGCAGCTTATAGCCAAAGCCGCGCACCGTCACAAGGTATTTCGGATTCGACGGATCGGCCTCGATCCGGTGACGCAGCCGATAGACCAGCGCATCGATCGCGTTGTAGTCGTAGACCTCGTAGTCCCACACGCCCTGCGCGATCTGCTCTTTGCTGAGCACCTCGCCCTTATGCTGGTACAGCAGATCGAGCAGTTGAAACTCTTTGGCGGTCAGCGGCGGATCGAGCGGCAGGCCCCGCAGGTAGACCTCCTTGGCTTTGGTATCGACGCGCAGCTCCTCCTGCGGCGCGAGCACTCGCTGGCGCGCGACCGGCGGCGGCGTGCCTTTCATCGTCGCTTCGGGATCGCGGAAAACGATCACCGTGTCGCCGACCCAGACCTCGTCGTTGTTGCGCAGCAGATGCGCCCCTTGAATCCGCTGCCCGTTGACGAACGTCCCGTTAGTGCTCTCCAGATCGCGGATATAAAAGCCGACATCGTCTTTCTCAAACCGGGCATGACGACGTGAGGCCAGCCGATGTTCGATGACAATATCGTTCGTGGGATCGCGCCCAATCGTCAGCACCGGCTGCTCCCACTGCACTTCTTCGTCGTTTCCTGTATTACGCTGCACAAATAACGTTGGAATCGGACCAAGCATCTGTCGCCTCCCGAATCTATCTGCGCTCCGTTGTGAAGCATAGCTACCAGCTTAATGCATCCTTAGGACACCTTTGCGCAAGTACCGCATTGTGTCTCAGCCCTGAAACACGGGATTCTGGTGGGGGCGCCCCCACACCCCCGGCCTGACAGCGCACTTAATGCAGGATCACGCTCGGAATATCTGCCGCTACTCGCGAATACGCGCACGGCGCACATGATTTCCAGTACAATGCAAGTATAGTACATCTATCGTATCGGCTACGCAAAAGCATCGTACCGGATCGCCGGAGATATGACATTCCCCTACACGTTGTGGTAAAATCTCGCCGCGATTGTAGCATACGGCGCAACCCAACGTGCGCATGTGTATACGAGTTTAACAGCGAACCCTCGCTGCTCATCAGGAGCACCCTGTGCCCGACCCACTGATTGGCCGTCAGCTCGGCAAATATCTTATCCAGCAGGAACTCGGGCGTGGTGGCATGGCGCGTGTGTATCGGGCGCTCGATACGGTCTTGCAGCGTCCCGTCGCGCTCAAAGTCCTCGCGCCGAGCCTGAGCGCCGATCCTGAGTTTGCGCGTCGCTTTGAACGCGAGGCGATCACCGCCGCCAACTTGCGGCATCCGGCGATCGTGACGATCTTCGATGTCGGCGAGGCCGATGGCCTGCGCTACATCGCGATGGAGTATATCGGAGGCCGTACGCTCAACGAGGTGATCGAAGAGCACGGCAGGCTCGGCATCCCGCTCACGATCGCAATCGTCGCGCCCGTCGCGGAGGCGCT
>DASUTC010000166.1 GCA_036374795.1 Herpetosiphonaceae bacterium | reverse complement strand
GGTGATGCCTGCCCAGTGCTGGAAGGTTAAGGGGAGGGGTTAGCGCTCCGAACCGAAGCCCCAGTAAACGGCGGCCGTAACTATAACGGTCCTAAGGTAGCGAAATTCCTTGTCGGGTAAGTTCCGACCCGCACGAAAGGCATAACGACGTGGGCACTGTCTCGACCGGGGGCTCGGTGAAATTGAAATGGCGGTGAAGATGCCGTCAACCCACACCCGGACAAAAAGACCCCGTGGAGCTTTACTCTAGCTTGCCAGTGGGTATGCCGTGTGGCTGCGTAGGATAGGTGGGAGCCGGAGAAGGCGCGCTTGCGGGCGCGCTGGAGGCGCCGGTGAAATACCACTCTGCCGCATGGTGTACTCTCACCGCACGTAACCGCGTGTGGAACCCTGGCTGGTGGGGAGTTTGACTGGGGCGGTCGCCTCCCAAAAGGTAACGGAGGCGCCCAATGGTTCCCTCAGGGTGGATGGCAACCACCTGGGGCGTGCAACGGCACAAGGGAGCTTGACTGCAAGGCAGACTGGCCGCGCAGGTGCGAAAGCAGGGCGTAGTGATCCTACGGTGGCAGGTGGAAGCGCCGTAGCGTACCGGATAAAAGCTACCCCGGGGATAACAGGCTGATCCTGCCCAAGAGTTCAGATCGACGGCAGGGTTTGGCACCTCGATGTCGGCTCGTCGCATCCTGGGGCTGGAGTCGGTCCCAAGGGTTGGGCTGTTCGCCCATGAAAGCGGCACGCGAGCTGGGTTCAGAACGTCGTGAGACAGTTCGGTCTCTATCCGGTGTGGGCGAGTAGGTGATTGCGTGGGGCTGGCCCTAGTACGAGAGGACCGGGCTGGACGACCCGCTGGTGGAGCAGGTGTGTGGCGACATGCAGCTTGCGTAGCTACGGTCGGAAGGGCGAAGCGCTGAATGCATCTAAGTGCGAACCCCGCCACAAGACGAGTCACCTCGCAGCAATTGGCTGGTAAGCGCGCGGCAAGACGAGCCGCTAGGACAGGTGCGCCGTGGACGCCCGGCGACGGGTGGAGCGGACGCGCACTGACGCGCGAGGGCTTGCCTGGTCCCTGGAATCTTCGACAGCTATCTCGTGGTTATGTCATTATTTGTCGGCATACGTGCCTGATTTGTTTTGTTACGATGGCTTGAACAATTTGGGTGTGTGTGGAGCGCCACGGACCCACCCCGTCCCATCCCGAACCGGGCCGTGAAACGTGGCAGCGCCGCGGGTACTGGGGCCTCGGCTCTGGGAGACAAGGTCCATGCACCCTGACCAAAGTAAACAGCAGAGCCGAGCTTCAAGCTCGGCTCTGCTGTTTTAAGCTATTAGCCCAGCAAAAAATCCAGCATATAGCCATTCACCAGGTCAGGACGATCCTGCTGTACCCAATGGCTTGCATCTGGAATGAAATGCAGCGTTAGCTGTGGCACGTAGTGTCTCAGACGATCGTTGAGCTCCTTGCCGAGCGCCGTATCTTGCTCGCCCCAGACGACCATAACCGGCATCCGTGCCACAGGGTCGAGATCCGCTGTAAAGCCCAGCGTCCCGCCCCGCATCATCGCCCGATAGTAATTAAGCGCGCTGGTCAGCGCCCCCGGCTTCGCGATTGCTCGTTTGTACTCGGCGATCACCTCGGCAGGAAACTGCTCCTTGTGAACCGCCATCCCGCGAAAAGCACCGTCGATCATGCGGTAGTTGTTTGCGCGAATGGTGGCTTCGGGAAGCCAGGGCAACTGGAAGAACAGCATATACCAACTGCGTACCATCTGGCGCGGATTGGTAAGCACGTGCTGGACAAACAAACGCGGGTGCGGAATGTTCAGGGCGATCAACTTCTCGACGAGATCTGGCCGTGATAGGGCAGTAGCCCACGCAACCAGACCGCCCCAGTCGTGGCCTGCAATGATCGCTCGCTCTTGATCGAACGAGCGGATCAACTGTATAACATCTTCGACGAGCACCGGGACGCTGTAATCGGCGATCCGTGGAGGCTTATCGCTTTCGTTGTAGCCGCGTAGGTCGGGGGCGACGACCGTAAAATGCTCTGCTAGCACGGGGATCTGGTGTCGCCACGAGTACCAGAACTCAGGAAAACCATGAAGGAGGATCAGCAGCGGGCCGCTGCCTGCAACTGCGCAGTGGAGTCGTATGCCATTAACGCTGCGCCACTCGTGATGAATGTTCAAACGCGGCTCCTTCTGAATGCGACGCTGCTTATTGAGTCTCAGGCTGCTCCGATCGTGATGTTAGCTGCCCCAACTGCTCGTAGAGCCAGGCGATATGCTCTTGATCGATCCAGTAGCACGTGGCCGGGCCATCTTGCTCTGCAATCAGGATATGAGCGCGCCGCAGCGTCGCGAGATGCTGCGAAACCGTCGCCTGGGCGCGGTCGAAGCGCACGACCAGATCATTGCAGATACATCGCGGATTATTGGCGATGTAGCGAGTGATTGCAAGGCGCGTAGGATTACCGAGCGCGTGGAGCATCGCGGCAAGCTGCTCATCTTCGGGCGTAGGGGCCATATTTTCCATAAGATCTGCCTACCCGCCTTAAATGACACGTCCCATGTAACTCAGGTTGGACCCTAAGCACATGGGACGAAAACAATCGGCGTACGGATCAACCTATGCGCTTATTGTACGACCTATCTTCGCGGTTTGGCAACGCTAGGCGCAATCTTACGGCCACGAATAGTTGTGCGCTTGAGGGCACGGGTAACGCGCTCGGCATGATTGCTCGGCACCTCGACGAACGAGAAGCGCTCGAAGAGTTCGATCGCGCCGATCGAGCGTCCGGGGATGCCCGCCTCGTTGGCGATAGCGCCTACAATATCTGCGGGTCGTACACCATCGTCGCGGCCAACGTCGATATAGAGCCGCGTCATGCCCCGCTCCGGCCCGAAGCTGCGGTCGCGCCGCTGCCGCCGCCGTCCGTCGCGCTCGTCCTCGATCTGCTCAAGCTCCTCCTGAGCCAGCTTGTCCTCATCCTGATTCGGCGAATCGCCCAGCAGCAGCTTGAACGCCGCCGCCGCCAGATCAGTCGGGCTGTACTCCTCGCCGAGGTCTTCCGCCATGATCATAAACGGCTCCAGGCCGCCCTGCGCGATAGTCTCACGCAGCGTTTCTTTGAACGACTCACGGCGACGCGCGACGACATCGGCGATCGTCGGCAGGCGCATGCGCTGAATCTCGGCGCTGGTGGTACGCTCGATGATCCGTAGCAGCCGCCGCTCGCGAGGCGTCACCAGCGTGACCGCAGTGCCCGTGCGTCCAGCGCGGCCTGTGCGTCCGATGCGATGGACGTAGATTTCGGGATCGAGCGGAATATCGTAGTTGATCACATGCGAGACGTGCTCTACGTCCAGGCCGCGCGCCGCTACGTCGGTAGCTACCAGCAGCTCGACCTGTCCGCTACGGAAGCGGCCCATCACCCGATCGCGCTGAACCTGGCTCAGGTCGCCGTGGAGCGTCTCGGCTGGAAACGCCCGCGCGATCAAGCGCTCGCCCAAGGAATCGACCTCGCTCTTGGTACGGCAAAAGATGATCGCCGAGGTCGGCCTTTCAAAATCTAAGATACGTCCCAGCACCTCGAATTTATCGCGCCCGCCTACCTCATAATAGACTTGCCGGACCTGTGGCACCGTCATCTGCTCGGCATGGACGGTGATGCGCTGCGGATCGTGCATATAGCGCTTGGCGAGGTTGGCGATCGGCACGGGCATCGTGGCCGAGAAGAGCGCGGTCTGACGATCCTCGGGCGTCTCCTGCAAGATCGCCTCGATGTCCTCGATAAAGCCCATATCGAGCATCTCGTCGGCCTCGTCGAGCACAACCGTGCGCACACGATCGAGCTTGAGCGTGCCGCGCCGAATATGATCGAGCAGCCGTCCGGGCGTGCCGACGACAACCTGCACGCCACGATCAAGGGCGCGTAGCTGGCGCTCGATCGGCTGACCGCCATAGACCGGCAGGATCGAAATGCGCTGGTTTTTGCCATACGAATGGAATGCCTCTGCAACCTGGACCGCCAGCTCACGTGTCGGCGTGAGCACAAGTGCCTGGGGCGTGCGAACGTCCGCGACAAGCCTTTCGATGATCGGCAGCGCAAACGCGGCTGTCTTGCCTGTGCCGGTCTGGGCCTGCGCGATCACGTCCACACCTTCGAGCATGCGGCTGATCGTGCGCGCCTGGATCGGCGTTGGCTCCTCGTAGCCCAGCTCGCTGATCGCCTTGAGCGTCGGCTCGCTCAGCCCTAAATCTTCAAAACGAATCATTTCATCCATGTTTGTACACCTCTGCGGCCTCTGCCGCTGTCGCTGATCTCCGTAGCCTGTGGATCGGGTATGCTATACTACCCCCGGTTTCCAAGGCCCGCACCTATCTTCGTGCGTGTGCTTAATACATAATAGGATGTTTCCATATGTCTGTTGTTGCCGTTATTGGTGGGCAGTGGGGCGACGAAGGAAAAGGTCGCATCGTCGATCTGCTCGCGCAACAATCTCACATGGTTATCCGCTACAGTGGCGGAAATAACGCCGGTCATACCGTTATCAACGATCGCGGCACCTTCAAGCTGCACCTGGTACCGGCTGGGATCTTCAATCCAGAAACCGTCAATATCATTGGAACCGGCGTCGTCGTCGATCCGGCGGCGCTGCTGGAAGAGATGGGAACGCTGGCCGCTGCCGGTGTCACATTCGATAACTTGTTTATTAGCGATCGAGCCCATGTTATTATGCCGTACCACCTGGAGCAAGATCGCATCCAAGAATCGCTGCGCGGCGATGGTCGTATCGGGACAACCGGGCGCGGCGTCGGGCCGGCCTACACCGACAAAATGGAGCGCATCGGTATCCGCATGGGCGATCTCCTGAACGAGCAGACGCTGCTCCAGCGCGTGACAGGCGCGCTCGATTTTAAGAACCGTATGCTTCAAGTGTACGGCGGCCAGCCCCAACCGCTGGAACCGATGTATGAAAAGCTGCTCGACTATGGTCGCGCGCTGCGCAACCACATCGCCGTAACGCATCGGCTTGTGCAGCAGGCTATGCGCCGTGGCGATCGGATCCTGCTCGAAGGCGCGCAGGCCTCGCTGCTAGATGTCGACTGGGGCACCTATCCCTACGTCACGTCGTCCGCGCCGGGTGCCGCAGGCGCGTGCCAGGGCGCCGGGATCGGGCCGCGCCAGGTGAGCGCAATTCTCGGCGTGTTCAAAGCCTACGCCACCCGCGTCGGCGGCGGGCCGTTTCCCACCGAGCTGCACGACGAGACTGGGCAGCTTTTGCGCGAGCGCGGCCACGAGTACGGCACCACCACAGGCCGTCCTCGGCGCTGCGGCTGGTTCGACGCCGTCGCGGCGCGCTATGTCGTCGAGCTGAACGGCATCGACTACCTGACGATTACCAAGCTCGACGTGCTGGATGAGCTTCCAAGCCTGCGCATCTGCACCGGCTACCGGCTGAACGGCACGACGATCGACTATATGCCGAGCAGCGCCGCAGAGCTGAGCCAGGTCGAGCCGATCTACGAGGATCTGCCGGGCTGGCAGGCCAGCACCGAGGACGCGCGCTCCTTCGACGATCTGCCGCCCAGCGCGCAGCGCTATCTGGCGCGGCTGGAAGAGCTGACCGGCGCAACGATCGCGCTGATCTCAGTCGGCCCGGCACGCGGCGCGAGCATCGATCGCATCCCGACACATTCGCTTTTCGCGTAGTCACATCAAAACACATAGAAACGGCTGTGGTTTGCGCACCACAGCCGTTTCGCATATTCATTGGAGGCGACGACGGGATTCGAACCCGTGATGGAGGTTTTGCAGACCTCTGCCTTACCACTTGGCTACGTCGCCGGACTTACGCCCGCGCGAATGCTTCGATATTGTACCATAAGCTGCCAAACCAAGCAACGCGCGATCCGGCTCTGAGCGCCGAGGCGCTTCGGTTGTAAAAAATGGTATGGTATGATTGAAAGAGCGCTGCTCACTCCGGCGCTCGATCAGATCCGCCTGAAGCAGGCCCAACCTCGTGTATCCTCGTATAAGGAGGCTGAATTGCTCGACCACAACTCACCCGCTCCGCTGGTCATCGTCGCTCTTGTGATCCTCACGCTGATTCTGGTTGGTTGTACTTCCTCCGTCCCGCGCGCGGAGGCTCCCACATCGTCGGAGCGGCCCGTGGCCCTGGCAAGCTCATCGGCGTCGACCGCCCCAACGTCCGAGGCCGCAACGCAGAGCGCTGTGAATGATACCGCAGCCCCAATCATCGTCACGCCCACGCCCGATAACTGGAACTACGAAGAGATGCTGCGGCTGTTCGACTACGATCAGCAAGCGCCGCTTGATCTTCAGGAGAAGAGCAGCAAAGAATCGGCGGGCGTGATGGTCCACGATATTTCCTACGCCAGTCCTAAGGGCGGTCGGGTGACAGGCTACCTGCTCGTGCCGCCGGGTTCGGGGCCGTTTGCCGGTGTGATCATGCAGCATGGGCTGCCCGGCAGCCGCGACTCGATGCGGAGCTATGCCGAGGAGATCGCCAAGAGCGGCGCGGTGGCGCTGCTGATCGACGCGCCCTTTGCTCGCCGTCAGAATGGACAGCCCGCGCGCGGCTTTATCACCTTTACGGAGCAGGATCGCGATGAGCAGATCCAGTACATGATCGATCTGCGGCGCGGCGTCGATGTGCTCTCGTCACGCGATGATGTCGATCCCAACCGGATCGGATATATCGGCTATAGCTACGGCGCGGCGATGGGCGGCCTGCTGGCGGGCATCGAGAAGCGGATTAAGGCGTATGTGCTGATGGCTGGCGACGGCGGATTAGTCGAGCATTATGAGATTCCGACTGCCGGGAACGATATTTCAGGCGAAGTGTCTGAGGCTAAGTTTGAGCGCTGGAAAACAGCCATGCGACCGATCGAGCCGATCCGCTTCGTGGCCCATGCCGCTCCCTCGGCGCTGCTCTACCAGAACGCGCGCAGCGACGGGATGGTATCGCAGGAGGCTGCGCGGCGCTACCACGAGGCGGGCAGCGAGCCGAAGGAGATCAAATGGTACAACACTGGTCACGGCCTGAATAGCCAGGCGTTCCGCGATCAGGTCGAATTTCTGCATACGTACATCGGGATTGATCCGCAGAAGTTCAAGTGGTGAGGAAGAGAAGAACCAAGAACGAAGAACTGGGGAGTTGAAACTCGAAACCTGGAACCTGGAACTCGAAACTCGAAAAGGGGCGCGCAAGTCGATGGATCTGAACGAAATACAGCAGAAGCGCGTGGTGTATCAGATCGCAGGTATGGAGCAGGACGCGGCGCGGAAGAACGTCGTGTATAAGCGTGTGGACGGGCTGGAGCTGCGGCTGGATGTGTACGCGCCGCCGGGCGGCTCGCACGAAGCGTCCCGGCCAGCGGTGCTGCTGGTGCATGGCGACCTGCCGCCGGAGGCGATCCTGGGAACCAAAGACGGCGGCCCGTTTGTCTCGCTGGCGCAGTTGATCGCGGCGTCCGGCGTGGTTGCGGTCACGTTCGATCATCGCTCCACCGAGCAATTCACGAAGATGGATGCGGTCATCGCCGACATCGACGATCTGCTGCAGTTTGTACGCGGCCACGGCCCGGAGCTGGGTATCGATCCCAATCGGCTGTGCGCGTGGTCGTTTTCGGCGGGCGTGCCCTATGGCGTCTACGTCGCTCTGCAACACCCCGAAGCGATCCGCTGCATCGTCGCCTACTACGGGCCGCTGGATCTACAGCCGCTGTACGGTCATATTCCGCCGCAGGTAACGCAAGACATGCTGCGGTCGTGCTCGCCGCTGGCGCAGATCGAGCAGGCGGTAACGATACCGCCGCTGCTGGTCGTGCGCGCGGGCCAGGATCAGCCGTGGCTAAACCAGACCATCGACCGCTTCGTGCAGCAGGCGCTCGCGCGTAATCTGCCGGTCGATCTGATGAGCCATCCCGAAGGCCCGCACGCCTTCGATATTCTGGACGACAGCCAGCGCTCGCGCACGATCCTTCGCCGCACGCTCGATTTCATCCTCGATCATATGGATAGTGAGGGAAGCACAGGGATTGAGTAGCCGACGTTGCGCACATGGCGGCGATCGAAGCTACTCCACGCCGAAGATCTCGTAGCCGCCGATCTCAGCCAGCTTGACAAACTGCTGCTCTTGGACCGTCTGGTAGAAGCCGTCGGGCCGCACGCCATAGTAGGTGATGACCAGCCTGGGCGGCCTGGCGGCTAGATCGCGCAGCAGCTCGGCGGAGGCTCCCGGCACCAGGCGCAGCGGATAGTCGTAGATGTAGCGGCTGGATGCGCGGCGCTCCGACAGGAGATAGACCTCCGGCTCGGCGGCGAAGATGTAGACGTAGTCATCGGGCTGCGTTCGCTCGCGGATATAGTCGGCGACGAGCGGAGCCTGCGCAAAGTAGTGCTTGCCGACCTCGCCGTAGAGTCGCTCGGCCTGCTGCTCGGCGGTGGTGCCCAGCAGTTGCAGGTTTTGCCGCGCGAGCGGAGCTAGCAGCAGCGCGCCGAGCAGCGCCGCCGCAAGATAGGCCGCGCCGCGCTGGATCGGCGTGGTGCCGCGATGATCTGCCCACAGCCGAAGGATGCACGGCGCGGCCAGCAGCGCCAGGAACGGCAGCAGTGGATAGTAGTAGTGGATGTAGGCGCGTAAGCTGCCGAGCGCGGCGATCAGCAGCGCCGCCGCCCACCCGACGACGAGCCAGCCCGCCCGATGCGTCAGCGGCCTGATCGGCTGTGTCTCACCCGGACGCAGCAGCGCGATACCGCCCAGCGCCGTCAGCAGCAGCGGCACGAACGGCGCGAACATATCGACGAGCGGGCCAAGCTGCCAGCGGGCCTGCGACTCCCCGGCGTAGAGCGTGTTGTAGGTCAGCACGCCAAAGACCAGATCGCTCCACCCACCCCGCAGCGCGAAGTATCCCGCGATCGGCAACCCGACGAGGAGCGCGCCGAGAGCAGCACCGGCGTAGACCCGAACGATGCTGCGCACGTTGCGCCAGCAGGCCAGCAGCAGCGCCGGAATCAGCACGATCGCCACCGGCTTGATCAGCATCGTCGCGGCCAGCGCAGCGCCAGCGCCGATCGCAAATCGCAAGCGCTGCGTTTCGGATAGGCGGATCGCGCACCACAGCGCGATCAGCGTGGGCAGCACCAGCGCCTGATCGGTGTTGAGGATTAAGCCTTGCAGATCGAAGGCGCTACCCGCGACCGCGAAGATCAGCGCGGCCAGCAGCGCCGCGCGCATGCTCCAGACCCGGTTCCCGACAGCGCAGACCAGCGCGACATCGACCAGAAACAGCAGCGTCGCCCAGACGCGGATCGCCCAGGCGGAGGGCGGGCCGAAGAGCAGCGGCGGCATGTACAGCAGGTAGATCAGCGGCGGCTTGTGGTCGAAGGCATCGCGGTAGGGCAGGCCCCCCTGGAGCCAGGTCCAGGCTACATAGGCGTACGCGCCCTCGTCGCGCTCAAGCGGCAGCGCCAGGCCCGGCATCCGCAGCAGCAGCGCTCCGATCAGGATAGCGCCGACAAGCAGCACGGCGGTGCGGCGCTGCGTGGCTGCCTCACGCGGGAGTCGCTCGGCGCGTGTGGCGCGAGATGAAGATAGGCTTTTCATGGGGCGATGTGCTGCGGCGCGTGTAGGTTGCTCATGAGAAAATTGTGCCTCGGCTCGCTAGTCGTCTTTCTTGCCCTTGTTTTTCTTGCCCTTGTCCTTGTCGTCCTTTTTATCGTCGTCATCGTCGCCACCGTCGTCGCCGTCGTTGCCGGGCGGGGCAACGACGATCGGCCCCGCGCTGACCTGGACGATCACCTGTGAGCCGGGCGCGACGGGCTGGCCTGGGCTCGGATCGGTGCTGAGCACAATGTTCGCCGCCTGCTCGCCCTGGATTGCCTCGCCCTGGACGAAGACCAGCCCGGCCTCTGTGATCTGCCGCTGCGCCTCCTCGACCGGCAGATTGACGACATCGGGCACCGCAACCGCGCTCGGCGTAGTCGGTGAGGGCGCGGTGGAGGGGCTGCTCTGCGGATTGGCGCTGGTATCGGGCGTCCGATCGCGCATCAAGGCGGTTCCGGCCAGCAGCAGCAGCACGAGCGGCAGGCCAAGCAGCCACAGCCGTCGATCGCGCCGTGGCTGCTCCGCCGTCACAGCCGCAGCCGGGGGCGGTACAGAAGCTTTCACACGCGGCTCTGCTACCGGACGCGGCGCTGCCGGTGCCGGGCGGGGCTGGCTGCCGACGACGACCGTGGGCATGGCGTGGACCGCGCCCGCCTGGACGCTGGCAAGATCGTTGCGCAGCGCCGTGGCGGAGGTGTAGCGCTCCTCAGGCTGTTTGGCGGTGAGCTTGCGGATGATCGCTTCGAGCGCGGAAGTCTCCTGCGGCCCGGCTCCTGCGGCGATCTTCAGCGGCGGCAGCGGCGCGGTGCGATGCTGCTCGATGATCGTGTGGATTGTCGGGCCGTCGAAGGGCGGATGGTCGGTCAGCATGTGATAGAGCACAATGCCCAGCGCATACCAGTCGGAGGCGGCGGTCGGGGCCGATCCCATCGCGAGTTCGGGCGCGAGATAGTGCGGCGTCGCGATCAGCGTGGTCGTGGCGGTGCCCTCGACGCGCGCGATGCCAAAGTCGAGCAGCACCGCGCGCTGCTCCGCGCCGGACGCTCCAACCAGCATGACGTTTTGCGGCTTGATGTCACAGTGGACGTAGCCCTGCCCGTGGATATAGCCGAGCGCGTCGGCGATCTGCCGGGTTAGCTCGATCGCGTGTTTGGACGGCAGCGGGATCAGGGTATCGAGCGTGCGGCCATGCAGTAGCTCCTGCACCAGATATGGGCCTTCGGGCGCATCGCCGACATCGTAGGTGCGGACGATATTGGGATGGATGAGCTGCGCGGCGATCTGCGCCTCGCGCAAAAACCGCTCGCGGGCGCGCGGATCGCTGGCAAGATCGGCGCGTAGCAGCTTGAGCGCTACCTGCCGTCCGAGTCGCTCGTCGTGCGCGGCGTAGACACTGCCCATACCGCCGCTGCCGATGGTCCGCACGATGCGGTAGCGTCCGTTGATCATGGTATCTTGCTGTAACATCAAGGCCCTGCTCGTTTCAGATTCAACATAAAGGCTGGGACGATCTGCCCCAGCCTTGTACACAAACCTGGCGGTACGCTGCTAGGTCGTCTCAGGCACGATCAGCCCATAGTTTCCATCGCGACGGCGATAGACGACGTTAACCTGATCGGTATCGGCGTCGGTGAAGACGAAGAAGGAGTGTCCCAGCAGCTCCATCTGCTCGATCGCCTCGTCGCTGTACATCGGCTTGTAGGCAAACGTTTTCGTTTTCACAAGCTGTGGCGTGCTGCTCTGCTCATAGTCGAACTCGGTCGCATTCCCGTTGAGGCCGACGGTCAGCACTTCGCCACCCTGCCGCCGAATTTTACCACGTCGGAAGTGTTTATCTTTGTAGCGCACAATCTGGCGCTGTAAGCTGTCGTGGAGCGAGTCGATGGCGGCAAAGAGATCGGGGCTGCGTTCCTCGGCGCGAAGGATCGTGCCCTGCGCCGTATGGAGTGTCACCTGCGCAATGTTGGTTTCGCCGATGCCGCGCAGCTGCTCGTGCGACAGATCGACGTGAATATCGCCGATGCCGTCCAGATACCGCTCAAGCTTGTGTAGCTTCTCCTGGATATAGATGCGCTGGCGCTCTGTCACCTTTCCATTGCGAGTTTTGATCTGAATGTTCATGGAACGCTCCTTTCATGGACGTTGAGCGATCGGCTGCGATGCCGTGGCTCAGTGGCTCCTTCTTTCTCGGACAGCGTACCCGCTCAGGGCATGGCTGAGCAGGCATCGAACACCCCCTGCGAACAACAAAAAAACACACATCTGGCAGCATGACGTGTGTGCGTCTGGACCAGCGTGTGTGTTAGTTGACATGTATACATTGCTGCGACCCTTGGTTGGTCTTTCCAATCGTCGTAGCGACTTTCTGGGAATCATTGTACTACGATGGCGAAGATGCGGCAAGAAACGCAGCGTTGCGGTTAAGTTGCGGGATCTTCACGGAACAGACTGGCTCGCCGGGTCGATCGTCAGCTACTACCGACTGTAATGCGTTTAAGCAATAGATTGCGCTATTATTCACGGATAGACCAGGAGAGGACTTTCGGATCTGCCATTGGGCGCGGATCGTGCTACACTGGATCAGTGTACAACAATCCGCCGCTACGACGATCTCTGCAATCGCTGGGGCAATATGGCGTATGGGGCTTGACGCCCCCCACAGCCTGAGCTAGACTAACTCGCACGACTTCCAGCATCGGACGTGGTCAAAGGCAGATAGATGCGAACGGTTGCCATAACAAACCTGAAGGGTGGCGTTGGTAAAACCACCACCGTGGTCAACCTTGGAGCAGGGTTGTCGCTCAAAGGGCTGCGTGTCTTACTGGTGGACGTGGACGCGCAGGGAAATCTTGCGACGGCGCTCGGCGTGCGGCCCCGGCGCACCTTGTACGAGGTGCTGGTCGATGGCAAGCCCGCCGCGCAGTGTATCGTTCAGGCCCGGCCTAACCTCGATCTGCTGGCCGCCGACGATACGCTGATGAGCGCGCAGCCGCTGATCACGCAGCGGCCAGACTGGGCACATCTCCTGACGCGGGCGCTCAGGCCGCTGGCGGCAGAGTACGATGTCGCGCTGATCGATTGCTCGGCCTCGCTCTCGGTGATGAACGTCAACGCGCTGATGGCGACGCGCGACGTGCTCACGCCGACGATCATCGAGCCGCTGGCGCTGCGCGGCATCGAGCTGCTGGAGCGGCAGCTTCAGCGTATCGGCACCGGCACGATCCGCTGTATCATCCCGACGATGTTCGATGGACGGCAGCGGCAGGCCAACACGCTGCTCGCGAACCTACGGAGCCAGTATGGTCGGATCGTCACCGAGCCGATCCGGGTGAATGTGCGGCTTTCGGAAGCGCCCGCCGTAGGACGCACGATCTACGAGCATGATCCGCGCTCCCGTGGCGCGCTGGATTACGCGCAGCTTGTGGAGCATATCGCTACAGTCTTTGATCTGCGGCCCAGGATGCCTGCGCCCACGCCGCCGGCTGCTCGCGAGCGTCCGCGCTACAACCTACCGCCATCTCCGGCTCCGGCGCAAGCGCAGCACAATGGCGGCACAGCAAACGGCCAAGAAGCGCCGCTCTTCCAGGGGCCGACGCACGAGCCGTGTCCTACCTGTCGGCAGCCGCTCCAGCAGACGGTCCTGGCGGGATACCGCGTGCGCTACTGCAATCACTGCCACTATAAGCGGCAGGAGCTGGTGCAGGGCGTTCGACGCTGAGTTAAAACAAGCCTGGCGGCCTTCCTGTTCGCTCGATCGTCCCCGCTGCCTCCACCGCTGATACCGCTCGCTCGTCTCAATAGCTGCTCTCGGCGTCGTCTCGTCCACGATCATTACGCTGCAGCACGTCAACGCAACACCATCAGCGCGCCAGCCGTGTTGGGCATGCTTCTTGCTCGCTGGATCTTCAAGCCGGGCTGCTGGAAGCTGCCCATCAGAGGAGGTCTGTGTGACGAGTCACGATCCCTACGATCGACCAATTGGCGATCAGCCGCCATTGCCGGAGGAGCGCAAGGAGCCTCCGGCTCCATCTCAGCCGCCCGAAGGCGAGCCGCCGCCGCCACGCGAGCCGGATCTGCCCTCGCCGGATCAGGAGCCGCCGATTGGCGATCCGCAGCCCTCCAGAACGCCGATCGGCGATCCGCCGGGCAACAAGCGGATTGAGACGTAGCAGCTCTTGGTTCCAAGTTCCAAGTTTCGAGCTTCTCTCGTTCTTGGTTCTCGGTTCGTTCTTTGTGCGCCGGGCGCCGTGCCCAAAGGGAACCCGCATAGCACCCGGTTCTTTGTTCTAGCTCCTTTGTTCCTTTGCTCGCTTGTTCACCTGCTCGCTTGCTCGCTTATTCTCTCTACGACCTCTGCCGTCGAGATCCGCGCCATACACTCGCTCGGCAGCGTACCGCGCGGGCAGGCGTCGAGCACGCCGCACGGCGAGCACCACAGGCCGCTGCGCAGCACGATCTGTCGCTGCGGATCGCCCCAGGGACCAAAGCGTCCGGCATCGCCTGGCCCGAACAAGGCCAGCGTTGGAACGCCGCACGCCGCCGCCAGATGGAGCGGGCCGCTGTCGACGCCCAGCACCAGCGCGCAGCGGGCATAGAGCGCCGCGAGCTGTCCGATCGTCGCCGCGCCTACCAGCGTCAGCGGATGACGCGCCATTGCCCGCACGATCGATGTGACGAGCGCCTGCTCGTCGGGACCGCCGGTGAGCACGACAGTATAGCCGCGCTCGTGCAGCGCATCGGCAACCTCTGACCAGCGCGCGTCAATCCAGAGCTTCGCCGCGCCGCCAGCGCCCGGATGCAGCGCCACGATCTGCGCGTCGGGTATGACGCCGTGGCGGGTTAGCCACTCCGTCGCCCACGCTCGGTCCCGCCCGCCGATCGGCGCAACCATCGGCGGTGGCTTGGTTGCTGGCTGTCCGGTCAGCGCCTCAACCAGCCTGATATTTTGGGCTGTGACATGCGTGCTGAAGCTATGCGGCAGCGCGGTCGTCAGAAACGGCTCAGTCTCTGGCAGCGCGAAGCCGAGCCGCAGCGGGATTCCGGCCAGCATCGCCAGGAGCGCGCCCCACCAGTGGTCGTCGCGGGCGATCAGCGCGGCGTCGTAGTGCCCGGCCCGGAGCAGGAGCGCCATCTTGAGCAGCAGGCCGTAGGGCTGCCACGGTCTGGGTCTTGCGGCGCGGGTAAAACCTGGAAAAGAGCAGAGCAGCGTCGTGTCGATGTCGGCGTTGTGCGCGACGGCTACCTGGCTCCACGGCCCGATCAGCAGCGCGATCTCGGCATCCGGCTGCTGCTGGCGCAGCAGCCGCAGCGCGGGCGTCAGCAGCAGCACATCGCCCAGGTGGTCGGGCTTGATCACCAGGACGCGCCGCGCCTGCTGGGGGCTGGAACGAACAAAGCGCCGCGCGACCGCGCCGACTCCTCGCAGGAGCAGCAGGCGGATTGCGCGGCGCAGCATCGCTTGCACGGTCGCGGTCCTCAGCCGGAGATCACGCCGAGCGCGACCAGCACCGCGCCGACAAGGATCACCAGCAGCGCGATGCCGAGCAGCGCCAGGGCTACGCCCAGCATCCGCCAGCGAGCCTCCGGCAGTTCACGGCGGGTTGAGGTGCGATATTTCGGCTCTTTCGCCATGCGTGTATCAATCCTGGCTGCCACTGTAGAATCAAGGAACCTTTTCGGAAAAGTGGTTCTGCGACACTCGATCAGAAAAGGAATGTTTGGGGGAGTCCCCCAAACCCCCGGCCTCGCGGCGCTCTAGGGCTACGAAGCGTGGACCGGCTGCGCGACAGGTGCGGGCGCGGGCGCGTCGGTCTGGACCGCCTGCGTGTAGCCGATAAAGATCAGCATAATGCCGACCAGCTCGCTGATGTAGAGCGCGGTAGGAAATCCGGCCTTGCTCAACGTTCCGCCGAGCGCGGGCGACATCGCGCCCACGGCGATCAGGATGTTGCCGATCATGCGGTTGTATAGCACGCGCTTGCGCCAGAAGATGTACGCGGAGTAGATCGCGCCGCCAGCCAGCGCCACGGTGCCATAGACGTTGAAGAAGGGCGTGATCGAGCGGGCGTTGCTGGTGGTGCGGATGATCGCCGAGCCGTTCAGCTCCAGTGGCGGCGCGAACAAGAGCGCGCCGCGCACGCGACCACCCTCTGCGACGTAGATCGGCGTGACATCTGGCTCGGACACGTCGATCGCTGTGACATCGATGCCTTGCTGCTGCATCAGCGCGCGCGTTCCGACGACCGCAGCGCCTTTGCGCAGGCCGTAGCCTATGCGCTCCGGCTGCTCTGTCACTCGATCGAAGTCGACGCTGGCCTGCCGGGCGATCGTGCGTGCCCAGACATCCATCAGCGCGCCGCCGGGCGTGGCGACGGCCTGCCCCGCCAGCGCGAGCACCTCGTCGGCGCTGCTCGAGCCGTCGGCGCTGACGACGCTCCTCAGCCGATCGGACATGAATGTCGGCTCAAGCGCGGCCCGCCCGACCTCATACGCGCCGTAGAGCGTCGCCAGACTCAGCGCCGCCACCGTTACCTGGGGCAGCCAGCGCTTGCCGAGCAAAAAGATCGTGCCCTGTCCAAGCCATGCGGCGGTTAGCACCGCGCCCGACAGGTAGTAGGTACGAAAGATCCAGGGCTGCCAGCCAAAGAAGCCAAAGGCGGCCTCCATCGCCGTGCCCAGCGCGTAGAACGTCAGGCCGATGCCCCAGAAGAGCAGATAGCGCCGCCCGTTGCTGCGCCAGCGCGCAAACACCGCCGCCGCGAAGGCGGTCGCCAGGAGCGCGGTGACGGCGGGCAGCATCCCGGCGAAGGCGTCGACCGCCGCCGGAGAAAGGAGTGAGAACCCGAACGCTCCAAGCACGAGCAGCGCGGGTCCGGCGAATCGTTTCATGTTCATACAAAATGCCATTAGAGGGATGTATCGGTGAGCATGGGCAACCTCCGAAGACGGGGCATAGCAATACGCCCCTACGGAATACGCGCAATCACGCATCTCACCAATACATCCCAGGATGACGAGCGAATCCGGTTAGAAAAGCATCGACGCGGCTTCGCGGCCAAGCTGTCGCAGGCGGTCGGACATCTCCTTGCGCCCGCCCTTGTCCATCTCCTCGGCCAGCTCGTTGATGCGCTTGACCAGATCGGGCGTGATCTTGGCCGCGTTCTGGCGCAGCAGCTTAGTCGCGTCCTGCGGCTTTTCGGTGCTCAAAAGCTGGCCGATAAAGCGCTCTTCGGGCGACATCGACTCCTGCACGACCTCGACGGTCAGCCGCTCGATCTCGTTCAGCCGCTCGATGATGTCGGGCTTGTTCGCGCGCTGTGCCGACTCGCGGTTGGCAGCCACGACGAGCAAGAACGCCTCGCTGAGCTGATCGCGGCGCTCGGCCAGCGCCTGTCGCAGATCTTCGGCCTGAAGCACCTCGCGTAGCGTCTGCGCCGCGCCCTCGAACATCGCCTGCGCCTCGCGGTCCATGCGCTCGGTCGTTTCGAGGATCAGCGACCGGCGCGCCTCGATCTGTTCGGCCTCGGCGGTATTGCCCGCAGCGCGGGCCGCCTCGGCCCGCTCGGTGAGCATGGCGTAGAAGTCGTAGTCGATCGCCGGGCGATACTCCGCGATCGTTTCCTCAAGCGTGGCCTCCTCCGCCGCCAGCAGCGCGTCGATCGCGGCGTCGACACCGGGCTCGTCACCGCCCAGGCTGGATGCGTCGAAGCCCGTCAGTTGCAGCAGCCGGTCGCGCAGGCTGGTGAAGCGCTCGAACGACTCCTGATCCTGGTCGGCCTCCGACGCCTCGATGTACGCGGCGAGCGTGACGAAGAACTCGTAGTCCAGCGCGGCCCTGTTCTCTTCGACCAGCTTGGTGAACGCGGCCTCATCCTCATCCGCCTGCAACAGCCGACCCAGCAGCTCGGTGCGCTTGCGCTGCGCGGCCAGCGCCTCTTTCGAGATGCCCTCGGCCTCCAGAATCTCATCCAGCATCGAGGTCAGCGTGATAAAGCGGCGCGGGTTGAGCAGGTAGCCCTTGGGCCTGTCGGCGGGCACACTCTGCATCACGATCTGCTGCAACGCGCCGATAAAGCGCTCCTGCTCTTCGGGCCTGGCCTGCACTTCCTGCGGGAAGAGGCTGAAAAAGATCTGCTTTTCGGGATCGTGATAGACCAGCGGCGCGGAGAGCATACCGCCTGCGCCGCACTTGGGACAGACCGCGACGTTGACGCGACCCGACAGGAACGCCTGCTTCAGCTCCGGCTGCTGTCCTACGTCGATCAGCTGGAAGACGGGCGTTTGAAAGTTCGTGCCACAATTGGGGCACTTAACCGCTACGGGTTGAGGCGGCAGTGTAGCCATTGGGGTATATCTACTCCTACAATACAGAACGCCCGGCAGCAATCTTTGGCGGGCGCTTTAAATCGCGATTTATGCGATTATTATACCACGTAGCCGCTCTGATGCTCTGGACGGCGCGCCGCGCCTGGCCGGACCGAGGATCGCGTATCGGCATCGTCAAGACCTGGCATTCTTCTTGCATACGCAGTGCTAGAAGCTACGGCTAGCGCATCATCTAACGATGCCGTGTCTGATACAGCTCAGGGGTGAGATGGTGTGGGAACGCGCCACGCCCCGGCCTGACGGAGCGCCAGCTCAGCTTAAGCAATAAAGGACTCCCCGCTCCATGAATCGAACGAGAGCTACGAACGGCGCTGTGATCGAAATGCAGCATGTGACGAAAACGTTCGGCGAGAAGCAGGCTGTGAGCGATATGTCGCTTGAGGTGCCCGCCGGCCAAATCTTTGGGCTGGTGGGGCCATCCGGCTGCGGCAAGACCACTACGGTGCGGATGATGACGGGCGTGTACACGCCCACCGAGGGCACGCTGCGGGTGCTGGGAACATCGCCGCAGTATTTCGGCAAGCGCGTGCGCGAGCGGATCGGCTACATGCCGCAGCTCTTCGTGCTGTATCCGACGCTGACGGTCTGGGAAAATCTTAACTTTGTCGCCTCGCTGTATGGTCTGAACTGGTTTCGGCGGCGCAGGCGGCTTGAGATGCTGCTGGATTTTGTCGAGCTGCGACCGGCCCGGAATACGCTGGCCGAACATATTTCGGGCGGCATGAAGCGCCGTCTGGAGCTGGCCTGCGCGCTGGTGCATAATCCCGAACTGCTGTTTGCCGACGAGCCAACGGCGGGCGTCGATCCGGTGCTGCGCGGCAAGTTCTGGGATCACTTCAACGAGCTGAAGGAACAGGGCAACAGCCTGGTGGTGACAACCCAGTACGTCGCCGAGGTAGCCTACTGCGATCAGGTGGCGGTGATGCGCAACGGGCGGCTGCTGCTGGTCGATACGCCGGATGGCCTGCGCCGCCGGGCGATGGGCGGTGAGATTATCCGGCTGACGGTCGATCGCGAAGACGATCTGAATGCCCGCCGCATCTTGCAGCAGATGCCGTTCGTCCAGCATTTCGAGCGTCCGCCCGGAGCGCCGACGGGGACGCTGGATATTTACGTCGAAGATGCGGGCGCGCTGCTGCCCGAAGTGATTCGCGGCTTGAACCAGGACGAGACGATCGATATGCGTCACGCCGAAGAGTATACGCCGCCCTTCGACGATATTTTCGTTATCCTGATGGAGCGCGCGGCGAAGGACGATCCACAAAGCGCTGAGGAAGAAATCATCAATGCTTAAGCCATTTATTCGTCTGTTTTCGTTCTTCGCAAAAGAGCTGGCCGAGGTGCGCCGACAGCCTCGGCTGCTGCTAAGCCTGGTGCTGGGGCCGTTTCTGATCCTGCTGATCTTTGGCCTGGGCTTCTCCGGCGAGCAGCCGCGTCTGCGCACGATCCTGGTGGTGCCGCCCGACAAAGCGGACGATCCGCGCGTCCAGCAGTTTCGTGAGGTGATCAGCCAGGCGAACTTCGACGTTGTGGATGTGATGACAGACGAGCAGGCGGCGGTGGAGCGGCTGCGGCGCAACCGGGGCACGCTGGATGTGGTCGAGGTGCTGCCCGCGGATGTCGATCAGGTCGTTGGACGCCAGCAGCCGTCACAGATCAAGGTGCTGTACAATGAGATCGATCCGACGCAGGCGCAGTGGATTCAATATCTGTCCTATGTGCAGGTCAAAGAGCTGAACACGGAGCTGCTGATCTCGGCGGTCAGCGGCTCGCGCGAGCAGGCGGGCAACGTTCAGCAGTACATCGCCAGTACGCGCGAGGAGCTTCAGCAGATCCAGACAGGATTAAGCGCGGCGCAAAGCCCGCAGGCGCGCGCGGCGATTCAGCGGCTGCGCAACAACAGCGGCCTGATCCTGGCGGGTCTGGCGCTATCTTCGCAAAATAGCGCAAACCAAACGGCGCAAAGCGATGTACAATCGATCCAGCAGAGCTTAGACGCGCTCGATCAGGCGATGGAGCGGGGCCAGGTTGACGAGCAGCGCAGGCGCATCGAGGAGATCAACGATCGGCTGAGCCGGGTTGAGGATGTCGCATCGCAGATCCAGGCGGTGCCGCCCGAAGTGCTGGTTTCGCCGCTACAGGGCGTGCCGCAGAACGTCGCGCAGCAGCAGCCGAATTTTATCGCGTACTACGCGCCCGGCGTGCTGGCGCTTCTGCTGCAACACATGGCCGTCACGCTGGCGGCGCTCTCGCTGGTGCGCGAGAATCTGCTGGGCTCGACCGAGCTGTTCCGAGTCGCGCCGGTCAGCAGCTTGCAGATCATCATCGGCAAATACATCGGCTTTATCCTGTTCATCGGCGTGATCGTCACGCTGCTGGTGCTGCTGATGATCGCGAACATACCGATCGGGAGCACGGGCTTTGCGCTGGGGCTGGCGGTGCCCTTCGTCGGCGATGCGCTCTCGTTTGTCGGCACGGTGCTGCTGGTAACGGTCGCGTCGCTGGGCCTAGGCTTTCTGATCTCGGCAGTTTCAAAGTCGGAAAGCCAGGCGGTGCAGCTTTCGATGATCTCGCTGCTGGCGTCGGTCTTCTTTAGCGGCTTTTTCTTGCCGCTGCGGAATTTCGCGCCGTTCGTGCGCTGGCTGGCGTTTTTGCTGCCGGTGACGCATGGCGTGCAGGCGTTTCAGAGCATCATGCTGCGGGGATTCCTGCCCACGTATGAGACGCTCGGCTGGCTGGGCGGGATTGCACTGGTCTGTTTTCTGCTAGCCTGGATCATCTGGCGATCGAACCTGAAAAGGAGGTAGGGCATAGATGTACGAGCAAGAAGATACAAGTTGGAGCTTTACGATCGGCTTGTTTGTGGGCGCGATCGTCGGGGCGGCGCTGGCAAGCCTGTTTACGCCGCGCAGCGGGCCGGAGAATCGTGAGCTGGTGCTCGAAAAAGGGCTGGTGCTCAAGGATCGCGTCACAGATGCGACCACCTCGGTCGCGACGAGCGTAAAGGACACGACGCAGAGCGCGGTCGAGAGCGTGAAGGGCACGACACAGAGCGCGGTCGAGAGCGTGAAGGACGTGACCAGTACCGCCGCGACGAAGGTCAGCGATACCGTCGGGACCGTGAAGGAAAAAGCAAGTACCGCCGCCGAAAAAGTGAGCGGGGCCGCCACGTCGACTGTCGAGAAGCTTCAGGATGTCGCCAGCACCGCCGCCGAGAAGGTCAGCGAAGCGACCAGCACGACGGTTGAGAAGCTTCAGGATGTCGCCAGCACCGCCGCCGAGAAGGTCAGCGAAGTCACCAGCACCGCCGCCGACAAGGCCCGCGAGCTGACCGGGCGCGGCCAGCAGACGGAGCAGGATACCGAGATCGAGCTGCCCAGCGCGGCGGATCTGGCGAGCGAGGCGCGCTACGACGCCGAAGATGTGCGTCCGGCAGCGACGACAACCACGTCGACCGAAGATATGCGTCCGGCGGTGATGACAGCCACGCCGACCGATACGATCACCGTGCAGCCAAATGTGCCGGTGACGCCGACGACGAGCGAAGAAGAGACGACGTACGCAGGCACCGCGCCCACGGTCGCTGGCACGACGCAGAAGTCGACGGCTTCGGCTGCGGCGAAGAAGGCTGCGCGTGAGCTTGCCAGCCCGGAGCAGTTCGAGACGACGGATGCCGATCTGGGTACGTCGAGCGGCTCGTCGGCTGCGACGAATACGCGCACGGTTGCCGGTACGGATGCCGATGTTCGTGAGGTGTCGGAGGGCGCTGATCGCAGCGGCTAATCACCTGGGCCGAAAAGGGGAAGAACCAAGAACTGAGAACTAAGCACAGCTTCTCCCCTTCTCCTATGAAATGGGAGAGGGCTGGCGCGTTCTGGGCGCGGTGAGGGCCTTCCTAAAGCATAAGAAACTGGTGCGGAATCACACAGGCTGTTTCCCGACTATGCGCCTTGATTCTGCCCTGGGCAGATGAGACACAGAGTTGAAGCTCTGGAAAGGATCGACGATGAAAGTGCTTAAGACCATCTTCCGAGCGTTCTTATTTGGTGTGGGCGTGGGCATCCTGATGGCTCCACGAGCCGGGAGCGAAACTCGCCGAATGCTGAGCGAGAAGCTGAACAATGTGCTCGAAGGCGCTGGCGATCTGGCCGATAAGCTGGATCGTTCATCGTCGGAGGGCGACACGAGCGGCATGGAATCGCGTGAGGTTGGCAGCGCCGCATCGATCTAACGCTCGACGATCGGAACGATACGCGCCGCTCCGGCTTCCGCCGGGGCGGCGCGTGGTGGTTTAGTTCGTATCCTTTTTTGCTACGGTTCAAGTTTGAATGCTGGCAAGTCATGTACCCATCGCTCCGCAATGCCCCTGTCATTCACCTTTTGTCCTAGATTACATTGATCGATTGTCTCTGTTGGTAAGAAGAGACAATTGGTACAATGTCGAGCAAGTACGCGGAGGATACCAGTATGAAGGCGACCTATTTTGAGACACTGCATCGTGAGGAGGCGCGGCGGGCGGAGTGGCGGATGCTTGACAGCGCGCTTCAGACGCGCAGGGCTACGGCTCCCCGGCTGCGGCGCTACCGCAGCGCGCTCGGCCACGCGATGATCGAGCTTGGAACTCGACTGGCGGGCGAGCAGCGCACGCGCCCCGACTCCGCGAGCTATCCGTGCCAGTAGCCGCTCATCGAGCAGCGCCGCTCAATGTGAGGAAGTTCTATGCAGTTGCAGATCGAACGTCGTAGCCAGCGCCCGCTGTATCTCCAGCTTGTCGAGCAGATTCAGGAGCGGATTCGCAGCGGCGCGCTCCCCGCTGGCAGCCGCCTGCCGCCGATCCGTCAGATTGCGACCGAGCTGGGCCTGACCCGGCTGACGGTGCATAACGCCTATGCCGAGCTGCAAGCCGACGGCTGGATCGAGTCGTTTGTAGGGCGCGGCAGCTACGTGGCCGAGCGACCGGGCGTGAAGGCGCAGATGCGTCCGTCGCCGGTGCTGCCGCCCGTGCCGCTGCTGCGTCCTGGCGCGCTGGCCGAGATTATGCGTCTGTCGCATCAGCCTGAGATGATCTCGTTCGCTCAGGCCGCGCCTGCGCTGGAAACCTTTCCCGCGCGCGAGTTCGGGCGAATGATCCAGCATGTCATCGCGCAAGAGGGCGCGGCGATCTTCGACTATGGCGTGAGCCAGGGCGAGATGGCGCTACGAGAGCAACTGGCGATCTACCTGCTGGATCGCTCGATCCAAGTCAGCGCCGAGCAACTGCTGGTGGTCGCGGGCGCGCAGCAGGGCATGGACATTGTCCTACGTGCGCTGCTCAATCCCGGCGATACAATTCTGGTCGAGCAGCCGACCTACCTGGGCATGATCGAGCGGATGCAGGTCCAGGGCCTCAAGCTGGTCGCCGTGCCGATCGACGAGCAAGGCATTCGGCCCGACGCGCTCGAAACCGCGATCACGCAGCATCAGCCGCGCCTGCTCTACACGATCCCGACGTTCCATAACCCGACAGGCATCTGTATGAGCGCCGAGCGGCAGGAGGTGCTGCTCGACATCGCCCAGCGGCACGCGCTGCCGATCCTGGAAGATGACATTTACGGCCCATTGTCCTACGATGGCCCCGCGCCGCTGCCGCTCAAGGCACGCGATACGACCGGCCTGGTGATCTATCTGACCAGCTTCTCCAAGGTGCTGATGCCAGGGCTGCGCATCGGCCTGCTGGTCGCTACGCCGCCGCTGCTGGAAGCGCTGGTCGCCGTGAAGCGCCTGTCCGATATGCACTCGCCGCAGCTTACCCAGCGCGCATTGTCCGAGTATCTGGAGCGAGGACATTTCGCGGCGCATCTCCGCGCTACCAAGGCGTTGTACCGCGAGCGACGCGACGCGATGGCGGTCAGCTTGCAGCGCTACTTCCCGGCGGATGTTACCTGGAACATACCAGGCGGCGGGCTGTGCTTCTGGGTTGGCCTGCCGCCCGGCCTGCGCTCGACCGAGCTGTACGAGGAGGCGATCGATCACGGCGTGGCCTTCGCGCCCGGCCAGGTCTTCTTCCCCGATCCATCGGTGCAGGGTTACATGCGGCTCTCGTTCGCGGCCTGCCCGCCCGAAGCGATCGACCGGGGCGTACGTATTCTGGGTGAGCTACTGGACGAGCAGCTTATGCGGCGGCAGCGGCTGCGCGTCCGCTCGTTCTGTGAAACAGTACCGATGGTGTAGATGCTATGACACGCGCATATCGTTTTTTGCAGGTGGATGTGTTCACCGATACCGCGTTTGGCGGCAATCAGCTGGCGGTCTTCCCCGACGCCTCCGGCCTGAGTCCTGCCGAGATGCTGGCGCTGACCCGCGAGCTAAACTACTCCGAGTCGACCTTTGTGCTGCCGGGGAGCGCGCCCGACCGGCCTCGCGTGCGGATCTTCACGCCCGGCGGCGAGATCCCGTTTGCCGGTCATCCGACGGTCGGGACGGCGTTTGTGCTGGCGCAGCAGGGCGTGTGGCCCGATCCACAGGAGGTCGTATTGGAAGAAAACATCGGCCCGGTGCGGGTCCGCTTCCAGCGCGGCGCAGCAGACGGGCTAGAGATCTGGATGCAGCACGGGCCGCCGCAGTGGGGCCGCGTCTTCGAGCAGCGCGCGGTGGTGGCGCAATCGCTTGGTCTGGACGAGGCCGAGATCGACGACGCGCCGATCCAGGTCGTCTCCACGGGCGTGCCGTTTCTGTTCGTGCCGATCCGCAGCCTGGCGGCGATACGTCGGATTCAGTTCGATCCCAGGCCGCTGCTGCCGCTCTTTGGAGCCGAGCCGGTTTCGGTATTCGCTGTCACTACGGAGACGGAGCGACCCGGCAGCACGGTTCACAGCCGGATGTTCGCGCCGCACACATTTGCCATCGCCGAAGATCCGGCGACGGGCGGCGCAAGCGGGCCGCTGGGCGCGTACCTCGTGCGCTACGGCCTGGTCGAGGCTGCGCTGACGACGCGGATCGTGAGCGAGCAGGGCGTGGAGATGGGACGGCCCAGCTTTATCTCGATCGTCGTAACGACCGCCGACGGCGCGATCAGCGACATCTGGATCGGCGGGCAGGTTGTGCCGGTGGCGGAGGGAACGTTCTGGCTACCGGAGCGTGGCAATCAGGATTCCGCGCGAGGTGGAGGATGAGCCACGATTGGCAGCGTGAGCGCTACCTGATCAGCACCGACCGCAGCCGTTTCGATCTTGAGACGATCCATGAGCTGCTCAAAACCTCGTACTGGGCCGCCGATCGACCGCTGGCGCTGATCCTGCGGTCGATCGAGCACTCGCTGGCGTTCGGCATGTACGATGGGACGCAGCAGATCGGATTTGCGCGGGTGATCACGGACTACGCGACGTTCGCCTATCTGGCGGACGTGATCATCGCCGAACGCTACCAGGGGCAGGGCCTCGGCAAGTGGCTGATCCAGACGATCACGAGTCATCCTGAGCTGCGCGACATTCGGCGCTGGCTGCTGATTACCAGGGACGCGCAGGGTCTTTACCGGCAGTTCGGCTTTACCAGCCTGGAGTCTGCCGATCGCTACATGGTGCGGATCGTCGAGCGGTCGCCTCAGCCCTCGCAGCCGCGCCCGCCGTCGAGCACAGCTTGAAGCCTCTTCTTTGGTACACCAGCGCACCGCAGCGCGACAACCACAACACCGCCGTTGTTTATCGAGGACATATGCCAACCTTTATCGACTTGAGTCACCGGCTGACACCGGGCATGCCGTCGTATCCGGGGCTGCCCGTGCCGCAGTTTCGTACGTTTCTGAGCCACGGCGAGAGCGCGCAACACGCGCAGTACGCGCCCGGCACGAGCTTTCAAATCGCCGCCTACGAGCTAGGCGGCAACACCGGCACCTATGTCGACGCGCCGTTTCACCGGCATGCCCAGGGCGCGGATCTGGCCGATCTGGCGCTTGAGAAGCTGGCGGATCTGCCCGGCGTGGTGGTTACGGCGCTCCGCGAGGGGCCGATCGGGCCGGAGATCTTCGGCGGCGTCGAGCTGGCCGGAAAAGCCGTGCTGGTGCGCACCGACTGGGCCGATCGCTGGGGTGGGACCGACTATTTTCGCTCAGGGCCATTCTTGACCGCCGAGAGCTGTCGCTTGCTGGTTCGCTCGCAGGCCACGCTGGTCGGCATCGACTGTGCCAATATCGACGACATGCGCGATCCCGCGCGTCCGGCGCACACGATCTTGCTGGCCGCAGGCATTCCGATCGTCGAGCATCTGCGTGGGCTGGATGAGCTGCCGCCGGGCGGCTTCCGCTTCTTCGCGGTGCCTCCGGCGATCGAGGGCGGCACGTCGTTTCCGGTTCGAGCATTCGCGATTTGTGGGTAGAACAATGCAACAGATACCTGAACAAACACTGCCGGTGACGCTCGACGATGTGCGGGCGGCGGTGGAGCGGATCGCGCCATACATTCATCACACGCCGCTGCTGCGATCGGCCACGCTGAGCGCGCTGACCGGCAGCGATTTTCGGCTCAAGGCCGAGCACATGCAGCGCAGCGGCTCGTTCAAGCTGCGCGGCGCGCTCAATAAGCTGCTCTGGCTGACGGAGGCCGAGCGACGGTGCGGCGTGGTCGCGTTTTCGTCGGGCAATCACGCGCAGGGCGTGGCGCTGGCGGCGCGGCTGACCGGCACGCAGGCGACGATCGTCATGCCGAGCGACGCGCCGCAGGTCAAGCTTGAGGCGACACGCGGCTACGGCGCTGAGATTGTGCTCTACGATCGCCAGCGCGAAGATCGTGAGGCGATTGCGCGGGAACTGGCCCAGGAGCGCGGCGCTGTGCTGGTGCCGCCCTTCGACGATCCGCAGATTATCGCGGGCCAGGGCACGATCGGGCTGGAGCTGGCCGAGGCGTGGCCGGAGCTGGATCTGGCGCTGATCCCGATCGGCGGCGGCGGTCTGATCTCCGGGATCGCGACGGCGATTAAAGGGCTGCTGCCCCATGCCCAGGTGATCGGCGTCGAGCCTGCGATAGCCGATGATGCGCGCCAGTCGCTGGCGGCGGGCCAGATCGTGCGTATCGCGCAGCCGACGACGATCGCCGATGGCGTGGCGACCACGGCGGTCGGCAGGCTGCCCTTCGCGATCATGCGCGCGCTGGTCGACGGGATTGTGACGGCGACCGAAGACGAGATCATGCAGGCGCTCGCGCTGATCATGACGCGCACCAAGCAGGTGGTCGAGCCGACCGGCGCGCTCTCGACCGCCGCCGCGCTCTCAGGCAGCGTCGATGTGCGAGGACGTAAGGTGGTGTCGCTGCTCTGCGGCGGCAACCTCGACCTGCGTGTGCTTCAGAGGTTGTATCAGTAAAGAACAAGGAACAACGGAACAAAGAGCAAAACACCTCCTGTTCTTTGTTTGTAACCGGGGAAAGGGTATTCGTGTAAATTTCGTCTAAATCTCAGGCGGATCTTCCCTGCGCAATACCCTGTGGTCGAGCTGACCATGCAATAGCTATGCGAATAATGAGCGGGCGCTCAATGGTATACCGAGGATGACGTAATGACGCGAACGTATGGGCGCTGGCTCGGCGCGTGGGCGCAACTGGGGATCGGATTGTTTGGCTATGCGCTGGCGGTGCGGCTGATGATCGCCAGCAGGCTGGGGCTGGGGCCGTGGGACTCGTTCCATGTCGGGCTGAGCGGCCTGACTGGCATGAGCATCGGCATGGCAAATATCGTGTGTGGCCTGTTGATCGTGGCGGCCTCGTGGTGGATCGCGATCAGGCCAGGGATCGGGACGCTGGCAAACATGGTTGGGATCAGCATCTTCCTCGATCTGCTGCAACCGCTGGTTCCGGCGGCACCGAGCTGGAGCTGGGCGCTGGGCTATCACGTAGTCGGGATTCTGCTCTGCGGCCTGACAACCGGCGTGTATATCGGCGCGGGATTGGGCAAAGGGCCGCGCGATGGCCTGATGGTGGGGCTGAGCAATCGTACCGGCTGGCCGGTGCGGCGGGTGCGAACGCTGATCGAGATCGTCGTGCTGGCCTGCGGCTGGCTGATGGGCGGGACGATCGGGCTTGGTACAATCATGTTTGCCTTCGGCATCGGTCCTGCCGTGCAGTGGGGCCTGCGACTCTGCGGCGTGCTCGACGGGCCGAGGGGCGAACGAACAAGAGAACAAGCGGACAAAAGCACACGAGAACAACGGAGCAGGGGAGAGCTCAAAACGTTGAACTCGAAGCTTTGAACTCCCTGATCTCCCATGAAATAGGTCAGATTTTAACCCTCCCTTAATACCTGGTCAAAAACAGTCAAAAGACCGATGTTATGTTGACGAAGAACACGGTACACTACTGGCACGACAAAGGATCGTACGCAAAACGATCATAGATGTAAGCACGAGCCATAGGGCTCGGTGAGGTGCCATGCGACCGAAACACCTGGCGATGCTCATAGGGCTTGCGCTCATTTGGGGAGCGTCGTTCGTTTTCATCAAGTTAGCGGTTC